>JBQCJQ010000309.1:0-2061 GCA_051952615.1 Humibacter sp. | reverse complement strand
GCGGTCGGCGTCGCAGCGGAGCGTATCCGCGAGGGCGGTCTCGAGAAGGTCGTGCTCGCCCGGGATCTGCGGGCGCACCTTCCCGTCGAGTCCGACGTGCGCCGTGCGCTCGTGGAACTGGCGCTGGGCTACCCGGAGTGCTGGACGTATGCCGTCGACGGCATGCTCGGCTCGAGCCCTGAGACCCTGGTGCGCGTGCACGGTGGAACCCTCGACGCTCGGGTGCTGGCCGGCACGAGCGCACGCGGTGGCGACGCCGAGTCGGACCGCGAGTCCGCAGATGAGCTTCTGACCAGCACGAAGGATCTCGAGGAGCACGCGGTCGCGGTACGCAGCGTTGTCGACGCGCTCACGCCGCACACCTCGTCTCTCACGACGAGCCCGCGGCCGTTCCCCCTCAAGCTGCCGAACCTCTGGCACCTGGCGACGGATGTCTCCGGAACGCTGAGCGACGGGTCGGGCTCCCTCGACCTGGTTGCCGCGCTGCACCCGACCGCCGCGGTGGCCGGAACGCCGACGGATGCCGCGCTGCGGGTCATCCACGAGCTCGAGCCCTTCGACCGCGAGCGCTACGCCGGCCCGGTCGGCTGGATCGGCGCGAACGGCGACGGCGAATGGGCGATCGCACTGCGGGGCGCACAGGTTAAGCCGTCGGGCGACATCACGGCATATGCCGGATGCGGCATCATGGGCGACTCCGTGCCGGAACGCGAGCTCGCGGAGACGAAGATGAAGTTCCGCCCCATCACCGAGGCCTTCGGGTAAGGACTCCCCTGGGTTGCGGCGCTCCTCACCCAGCAGTGGCGGCAGCGGTAGGGGTGTGCAGCGGCACGTGGACGATGCTCGTGCCGAGCGGCGGGGCGGACAGCGCTTGGTCGAGTTCGCCTCGGGTCGTGGCGCGGCGGTAGCTCCAGCCGTACGCCTCCGCCAGGGCGGCCCAGTCGACGTGCTGCGGGGTGATCAGCACGCGGCGCATCGCGTCAGCCGACGCCGTCGCCGCCACCTCGAGCGACTCGAAGATCGTTCCGCCGTCGTCGTCCCCGACGACCACCTGCACGGTGGGCCTGCGCTCCCCGTCGCCGAACAGCATGGAGCCGACGTCGTGCAGCAGCGCGAGATCGCCCAGCAGCACGCGGGTCGTGCCGGTCGGGCCATCCGCGTCGACCGGCTGTGACGCGAGGCCGATGCCGATCGCCGTGGAGATCGTGCCGTCGATGCCGGCCAGCCCGCGGTTGGAGTGCACGTTGATCCGCTTGCCGGTCACCGTGGCATCCAGCTCCCTGACCAGCCGTGACGCGCCCAGCACGAGCCGATCGTGCGGCCAGGTGAACCGCCACAGCGCCTCCGCGAGCATGCGGCGCGTGACAGGTGCCCGCACTGCCGCGAACTCCGCCTTCGCGAATGCCGCACGCTGCTGCGGCGAGTGCGATCTGCCCGCATCGACGTCGGGTGCGACCTCGTCTGCTGAGACGTCGCGGTCCTCGATCAACGCACGGCTGGCGAACACCCAGCGGCCCACCCACGCGCGCGATTCCCTGTCCTTCGGGTCGACGCCATGCACCCGAACGGATGCCACTGCCGTCGCCGATCGCGCGGGGTCGTACACCTCTTCGCCGACGGGGGCGACGACGATCACCTCGACATCCTGGCGTTTCAGCAACGCCGGGACCTCCCGGCTGAGCGTCGGATGCCCGAGCACGATCGCGCGCTCGACAGCGCCGCCGAACTCCTCCTCGCCCAGCAGCTCGCGGTAGGCGACCACCAGGTTGGGGCCGAAACGGGACCCGCTCGACGCCTCGGCGATCAGCGGCCAGCCGCCAGCGCGCGCGAGCTCCTCGGCGGCAGGTCCCGCACCATGACCTGCGATCACGACGGTGCGGATGCCCGGTTCGAGCAGAAGGTCGGCGCGTCCTAACAGCCCATGGGGCGCATCATCCACCGGATCAGGCAACGACCCGACCACGCTCCCGAGGTCGGGCACCGCAGTGGAGAGCGGCTCACGGAAGGCGAGGTTCAAATGTACGGGGCCGGCGTCATCGAGGGCGGCGGACCAGGCACGAT
>JBQCJQ010000308.1:0-2829 GCA_051952615.1 Humibacter sp. | reverse complement strand
ACGCTGCCGCTCGACGGGTTCATCACGGCGTGGGTCGACCACCAGATCGACGTCATCGTGCGCCGCACGCAGTTCCGCCTGCGCAAGGCCGAAGAAGACGCGCACATCCAGCGTGGACTCGTGAAGGCGCTCGACGCGCTGGACGAGGTCATCGCGCTCATCCGTCGTTCTCCGAACTCGGAGGAGGCCCGTGCCGGCCTGATGGACCTGCTCGAGGTCGACCAGGTGCAGGCCGACGCCATCCTGTCGATGCAGCTGCGTCGTCTCGCCGCGCTGGAGCGTCAGAAGATCATCGACGCCCTCGCACGGCTCGAGGCCGAGATCGCGGACTACAAGGCGATCCTCGCCGACGGAGCCCGCCAGCGCTCGATCGTGAGCGAGGAGCTCACCGAGATCGCCGACAAGTACGGTGACGAGCGTCGCACGAACATCCTCTACGGCTTCGACGGCGACATGAGCGTCGAAGACCTCATCCCCGAAGAAGAGATGGTCATCACCGTCACGCGTGGCGGGTACATCAAGCGCACACGCAGCGACAACTACCGGTCGCAGCATCGCGGCGGCAAGGGCGTGAAGGGTGCCCAGCTGCGCGGTGAGGATGTCGTCGACCACTTCTTCGTGACGACCACGCACCACTGGCTGCTCTTCTTCACCACCAAGGGCCGCGTCTACCGTGCAAAGGCGTACGAGGTGCCTGAGGCGGGCAGGGATGCCAAGGGCCAGCACGTCGCCAATCTGCTGGCGATGCAGCCCGACGAGGAGATCGCGGAGATCCTCGACATCCGCGACTACTCCGTCGCCAAGTACCTCGTGCTTGCGACCCGCGACGGCCTGGTCAAGAAGACCCCGCTCGCGGAGTACGACACCAACCGCACCGGCGGCATCATCGCGATCAAGCTGCGTGAGGAAGACGAGCTGATCTCCGCACTGCTGACGGAGGACGACTCGGACATCCTGCTCGTCTCACGCAAGGGCATGTCGCTGCGGTTCACCGCGACGGATGACGCGCTGAGGCCGATGGGACGCTCGACGTCGGGCGTGATCGGCATGCACTTCCGCGACGACGACTCGTTGCTGGATGCCGCGGTGATCGCCGCGCCGGGTCTAGAGCGCGATGACACGACGGCTTCCGCCGATGATGGTTACGTGTTCGTGGTGACCGAGGGCGGCTACGCGAAGCGCACCGCGGTCGACCAGTACCGGCTCCAGGGACGCGGTGGATTGGGCATCAAGGTCGCGAAGCTGAGTGATGACCGAGGGGACCTTGCAGGTGCTCTCATCGTGGAGGAAGACGACGAGGTTCTCGTGGTTCTTGCCAGCGGCAAGGTGGTACGCTCTGCCGTGGCCGAGGTGCCCGCCAAGGGTCGGGACACCATGGGTGTCGTCTTCGCTCGCTTCGCCGATGATGACAAGATCATCGCAATCGCGCGCAACAGCGAGCGGAATCTGGACGCTCACGACGCCGAGTCGGAAGAGAGTGAATCCGACGCGGAGGCCGAGCAGCCCGGAAAGGATGACACGGTAGATGAGTAGTAGCGTCGCGGAACAGTTGGCACGGAAGTCCTCTCGCAAGCCATCGAGCAAGCAGGTCAGGCTCCGCCTGGTCTATGTCGACTTCTGGTCGGCGGTGAAGCTGTCGTTCCTGATCGGACTGTGCTTCGCGATCATCTCGATCGTCGGATCGTTTCTGATCTGGACCGTGCTCGACCAGACGGGCATCTTCGACAACCTGAACAGCCTGTTCAAGGACATCTCGGGCACGAGCGGGAGCGACCTGAAGTCGATCCTCGGCCTCGGCACGGTTATGGGCTTCTCGATCGTGGTCGCGATCCTGAACCTCGTGGTGACGACGGCGCTCGGTGCCGTGTGCGCGCTGCTCTACAACCTCAGCGTGAAGATCACCGGGGGCCTGCTCGTCGGCTTCACCAACAGCTGACGTCACGGCCGCGCCGGGCGGATGCCTCGATTCGCGAGATCGACGGCGCTCAGGTAGTCTTTCATTCGGCCATTTTCGAGTGGTCGTACCAGGGGATATAGCTCAGGCGGTTAGAGCGCTTCGCTGATAACGAAGAGGTCCGAGGTTCAAGTCCTCGTATCCCCACTGCGCCGATTGGCACGCCGGTCCCCGCCCGGCGTGCGTCGCTCCGCGGATTCGCCGTACACGCCGCCGAATCCGCTATGGTGCGGATGAAGCGCACGTCACGATTCCTCACCTCGGAACATCGACATGTGAGTTGATCGGCACGGGGCCTTAGCTCAGTTGGTAGAGCGCCTGCTTTGCAAGCAGGATGTCAGGAGTTCGATTCTCCTAGGCTCCACAGTTTTTCTACTCGCGGCTGAGCCGCTTGCGGACTAGGCGTCGAGCCGACGCGGCAATCCCAGCCATGCGCCCGCCGCCGGTTCGAAGTGGGTGACCTCGTCGACTTTGTCGCCTGCCACCCCGATCACGAGCACCCCGACCAGGTGGAGGCCTCCCGCGACCTGGTCGCGAACATATTCGCCCCAGGCCGGCTGGCCGTTGGCGCCCGTGGGAACCATCCGCTCGATCGTGCGTCGGTGCGCGGCCATGGGGCCGAAGAACGCCGCAGCCGCGGTGCGGCCCTGATATTCGAACGGGAGCGGAGGCATCCGCACCCAGACGTCGTCCGTCATGAGCGCGACGAGGTCATCGACCGCACCCGAGGTGAACGCGGCCACGAAGCGCTCGAGCAGCTCCGGGTCGGGGTCGATCGGCGCACCTGACGGCGGAGCGATCGCCAGGGCCGCGCGAGCGCGCTTCAGTGCGCCGTTCAGCGAGTCGACGCTCACGCCGAGGAGATCGGCGGCCTC
>JBQCJQ010000307.1:0-6375 GCA_051952615.1 Humibacter sp. | reverse complement strand
ACGTGAAGCTCGAGAACGTCGGCGCCATGGTCACAGGGCGGGGCGGCCACATGGTGTCGCTCAGCGCGAAGGTGCGGAAGTCGCTCGGCAAGGAGATCGGCGACCGGGTTCACGTCGTCATCGTGCGGCGCTGAGCGCGGAGTTCGCGCCGCGGTGGATGAACCCGTGCGCCGCCATCCAAGCGGACGCATGCCTCCGCGCACCGCCGCCCACGCGGTCGCATGACCCCGCGCACCGCCGCCCACGCGGTCGCATGACCCCGCGCACCGCCATCCAAACGGTCGCCACTTTCTGCGGAATACCCGCCCACGATCGCGCAACAAGTGGCGACGGCCTGCGACCGCGCCGCCTGACACACTTCTTGCATGGTCTTCGTGCGCATCGCCGTCGTCTTCGTGTTCGCGGCGATCGCCGAGATCGGCGGTGCGTGGCTCATCTGGCACGCGGTCCGCGATGCGAAGCCGTGGTGGTGGGCCTGCATCGGGGTGCTCGTTCTCGGCGCGTACGGATTCATCGCCTCTCTCCAACCCGACGCGTCGTTCGCACGCGTTCTTGCCGCCTACGGCGGCGTCTTCATCGCCGGGTCGCTGGCCTGGGGCGCCATCTTCGACAAGTTCAAGCCGAGCATGTGGGACTACATCGGTGCGGCCATCGCGCTGCTCGGCGCTGCGGTCATCATCCTCGCGCCTCTCTTCACCCGGGGGCGGGCATGATCTTCGCTGCTGCATCGTGGGATTCAACGGGTCGTGAAAGTCCTAGCGGGCGGCCTGCAGATGATCGGTTGGGTTAGCGTCGGTCGAGTGGATGGCTTGACGGCGGATGCGCATGTTCATACCGAGTGGTCGCGGGACGCCGGATCCGATCCGGCATCGGTCGGCGCGATGGGGCGGATCTGTGAGCGCGCAGTACGCATCGGGCTACCCGCGGTCGTGTTCACGGAGCACCTCGACCTCGAAGAGCACTGGCGAGTGGATGACGGTGACCTCGATGAGCACGAGCAGACCTACGTCGACGAGTCGAAGCACGTGCGTCTGCCGGATTTCGACCTCGAGGGGTACCTCGCGGCGGTGGATCGCCATCGTGGCCGATTCCCGGAGCTTCGCATCCTCACCGGCGTCGAATTCGGCCAGCCCCACCTCTGGGACACGAAGGCCGCCACGATCCTGACGTCAGGCGTCATCGATCGCGTCAACGGATCGCTGCACATGCTGCCGTTCGACGGGGACGATCGCACCGAACCTACGACGCTGTACCGCCACCGGCCGCCCGATCAGGTCATGTGGGCATACCTTGCGGAGATTCCGCGAATGGTGGCGGGATCAGATTCCTTCGAGGTGTTCACGCACATCGACTATGCGGTCCGCTCATGGCCTGTGGAGACCGCGGGACCGTTCGACCCGAGAACGTTCGAAGAAGGCTTTCGGGCCGGGATGCGCGCGATCGCCGAGTCCGGGCGGGCACTGGAACTCAACACTCGACGATTGTGGCCTTGGATCCCGCAGTGGTGGGCCGAAGAAGGCGGCCGCACCGTTTCATTCGGCAGCGACGCGCACGATGCGGGAACGCTCGCCGCGAACTTTCCCGAAGCGATGGCAATGGCCGAGTACTTCGGCTTCCGACCCGGGCGACGACCCGAGGACGTCTGGTCGCGCTGAACCCCGAAGTCGTCGCCACTTGTTGCGGGATCCGCGGTGGCGAATCCACGTCAAGTGGCGACGACTTGGGGTGCGCGGCTGGCGCGCCCCGCGCGCCGGTGGGTTATGCCAGGGTGACGTCGGCGGAGGCCGTGAGGCCGCCGGAGGCGACCGTCACCGTGACCTTGCCCGGCCGGAGGGCGACGATCGACGGGTCGGCCTGCGTCAGGTCGATGACCGCGAGAGCGCTTCGGCTGGCCTTGGCCGAGGCGAGCTGGGCGCTCGTCTGGGCGACGACGACACCGTCCTCACCGCTCCACACGACGCTCGCCGGGAAGCGAAGCGGGAACACCAGCCCGAACTCCGACGTGTAGCCGCTCGCTCCGAGCGTCGAGGACTTGCCGACAGCCACGCTCGACGGCGCCTGCAGCGTGATCTTGTCGATGATCGGGTAGCTCTCGGCGACGAGCCAGTCGCGGGTCTGCGGGCTGGGCAGTCCGGGCTTCACAGTTGCAGGAGATGGGTCGACCGCCACGTGCATCCAGCCGAAGAAGCCGCCCTGGTCGGGCGAGCTGTACGGCGTCTTGCCGACGGCCGGGGTATTCACCTCGAGAACGCCGTCCGAGCGATTCACGGCCGCGGTGTGCGCGTGACCGTTGAACAGGGCGACGGGCTTGCCGGAGCTCTCCCTGAAGTCGGCCAGCCACTTGCCGAGGAGCTCTGCTTCCAGTTGGTCGGACAGCTGAGAACTCGCAGCTCCCGTCGGGTCGACGAGCGGATGGTGGAACGAGACGACGATGCCGGTCACCGTCGGGTCATCCACCGCTTTGTCGAGCTGGGCCTTGAGGTCGGGCACCTGCGACCAGTCGGCCGTTCGCATGTCTCCGGTGTGGGAGTCGAGCAGGATGAACCGCGTGCCCTTGTGATCCACGATCTGGCGGTTCGGCCGTCCCGTGACGCTGAGGAAGGCGTCGAGGCCTCCGGTCGCGGAGAGGCCGGCCTCGTGGTTGCCGGGGGTCCAATACACCGGGATGCTCGCGGGCACGTACGTGCTCAGCAGCTGGTTCGCCATCTGGAAGTCCTCGACGTTGTTGTTGTCGACGAAGTCCCCGTTGATCAGGATGAAGTCGGGCTTCGCAGCGACCACCTGCTTGAGGGCGATCACCGCCTGGTGGCCGGAGAACGAGTCGAGGCCCTGCGCCGCACTGATGTGCAGGTCGGACAGCACCGCGAAGTTCCAGCGACCGTCGTTCGGCAGCTGCTGTTGCTCGATCACGTAGGGGTCGGGCATCGGCGGGACGTCGACCGACGCATCCTGTCCCACCAGCGCGGTGAGCGAGTCGAACTCGAGCCGGCCGGCGTTCTTGTTCGCCTGGGAGGTCTCGGCGATGTAGACGCGGCGCACGGCGAGCGGATCGGAGAATCCGTCGGGGATGTCGCCGACGACCTGGCGCCAGCCGACCCAGTCCACGACGGTGGCGAACGTGAAGGGAACGTTGGTGGTGCCCTGCGAGTAGATCATCGCCCGCAGCCAGTGACCCTGGCCGTCACCATTGACCCACATGGAGAGCCGCTTGGTGCCCACCGGCAGGGTGATCGGCGTCGGCGCCACGGCGTAGGCGGCCGAGGTGCCACCGAATCCCGTGAAGTCGTAGGTCAATTGGATCGCCTGGTTGTCGGATGCCGCACCTGGCCGCTCCGGCGCCGCGACGAGCGCCACCGACGACTTACCCTGAGCCGACAGGGCCGTCCAGCCGTCTGCGGTGTCCCACTCCTCGAGGCTGCTGTTGTCGAGTCCGACCGTCACCGGGAACTGCGCGCTGACCGAGCCGACCGACGCCGTGATGATCGCGCTGCTGCCGGCCGTGGCGGCGCTGGTGATGGCCAGGCTTCCGTCATCCGACACCGTCACGGTCAGGATGCCCTTGTCATACGAGAGCGTCACGTCGCGGGCGTGGATCGGGGCGTCGAACCCGTCGGCGTCGAAGCCCACGAGCGTGACCGAGGCGGATGCGCCGCTCTCGATCGTGAGGGATGACTGGCTGAACAGGATCCGGTGCAGGGCGCCGAGCACCCGCAACGGGTATTCGCCCGACGCGTTCGCCGAGTGCGCTGTGAGCGACCCGGCACCTGACTTGTTGCCGGTGAAGACGCTGTCCGTTGTGCGCCCGAGGCTGCCGGGCACGCTCGACCACATCACCTTGTGCTTGTCGATCGCGGCGGGGGCCCAGGTCTCGTCGTAGCCGGCTGCTGCGACATCCATTGTGAGTCCGGGAAGCACCCGGTCCGCCTGCGGGCGCAGGTCGAGCGCGCGGAGCTGCCCGGATCCGCTCGCACCGAAGAGGCCGACGCTGCCGGACACGAGACGCTCGTTGCCGTCGGACGGCGTGTTGACGACGACAGCGGCGTTGTCGCCGGGATGACGGGAGACGAGGTCGGTCGAGCCGCCTCCGTCGAGCATGAAGGCGTCCGTCGCCCCGAGCCGCTGGAGCACGGCGGCGGTATCGGCGAACGAGAGGCCTGCGGAGAAGGTGGCCGAGCCGTCGACCGCGACGAGCAGAACGCGCTTGCCCCCGTCGAGCCAGCCGATGGCCGTGCGGGGCTTCGGCTGGGTGACCGAGATGTCGGTGCCGAAGTCGGGGATCTTGCCGTCGCGGATCAGCACGTCACCGCTGCCGAGTGCGGCTTTGAGGTCGACCGGCGAGTCGGTCTTCGCACTGAACGCAATGGTCACGGCCTTTGCGCCGGAGAGCTTCGAGGCCGCGATGCCACTGCCCACCACGATGAGGCCGCCGGTGGGGACCGCGGTGTTGGTGATCTGCGAGTTGATCGCGGTGACCTTGCCGCCGGAGACGATGAGCTCCACCACGGAGCCCGACGTGGCGATGGTGGTTCGCTCGCCGCTCCCCCACTCGGGCGTGAACACCGTGATGCCGTTGGCGGGCACAGCTGCGGTGTTGAGGTCGTTCATGGGGAGCACCGCACCGTCGACGGTGACCGTGCCGTTCAGCATCAGATCGGCGAAGCGAGCGATCCGGTCGACTCCGATGGTCGGAAGCAGCGTTCCGGTCGCCGTCGCCTTCTCGAGCTTTCCGTTGCTCACCATCGGGCCCTCGGGCGCGTTGGTCTCGGTGATGTCGAAGTAGTCGCCGTTCACAGCGGCCAGTGCGCCGCGGCTCGATGCCGCCTGCGACACGGTCTGCTGGTTGGTGACGCCGGCCGTCAGCACGTCGATGCCCACCGTCGCCTCACTGAGGTCGGCGTTGAGAACGTGGCAGCGCATCCAGCCGGTGCGTCCGAACGTGTGGAACGAGGTGAGCACGATGCCGGGAGCGACAGGGATGTCCGAGCGGAAGGTCTCAACGGACTCACCGGGAACGGTGGTCTGGTACGTCGGAACGATGAACCCGAACGGGCCTGCACCGTTCGAGGCTGTGCCCTCGGTCGTCGCGGCCTCCGCACGGGATGGCGCGCTCAGCCACGCCGGTGCGGCAACGCCCACGACGGCGGCGGCCAGTGCGCTGGTGATGAGTCCGCGGCGGGTCATGCCGGCGGAGCGGGGTTCTTCGTTGTCAGTTCGATGCTCGGTCACGTCGAGCACGCTAGAGCGCCGGGCGAGCACAACGGAACGCCCGGGGAACCACTGGATGAACGGGCCGTGACGCCTTATGGACGCCAACCGAAGTGAGGCCGGTCGGTTTCCCCATATCGTGGTGCCATGGCTGAAAGTGGCGGCTCAGGCGTTCTGGCGTCGGTGCGTGATGACTTCCCCCGTTGGTATCAGGATGTGCTGGACAAGGCACAGCTCGCGGACAACGGTCCGGTGCGCGGCACCATGGTCATCCGACCGTATGCGTACTCGATCTGGGAGCGGATGCAAGCCGACGTGGATGCCCGCATCAAGCGCACGGGCGCGGAGAACGTCTACCTGCCCCTCTTCATCCCCCAGTCGTACCTGGAACGTGAGGCCGAGCACGTTGAGGGGTTCAGTCCAGAGCTCGCGGTGGTCACGCACGCCGGCGGCAAGGAGCTGAGCGAGCCGGTCGTCGTTCGCCCCACGAGCGAGACGGTGTTCGGCGAGTTGATGGCCAAATGGGTGCAGTCGCACCGCGACCTTCCGATGTTGCTGAACCAGTGGTCGAACGTGGTGCGCTGGGAATTGCGACCACGACTGTTCCTGCGTACGACCGAGTTCCTCTGGCAGGAGGGCCACACCGCGCACGCGACCGCAGAAGACGCCAAGGGTTACGCGCGCCGCATCCATCTCGAGGTCTACCGCGGCTTCCTGCAGGACGTGCTCGCGATCCCGGTGCTGGTCGGGGTCAAGAGCCCCAGGGAGCGTTTCGCGGGTGCGATCAACACGATGACCTGCGAGGCCATGATGGGCGACGGGAAGGCGCTGCAGATGGCGACGAGCCACGAACTCGGGCAGAACTTCGCGCGCGCGTTCAACATCGGCTACACGGATGCCTCGGGAACCGTGCAGACGTGCTGGACGACCTCGTGGGGCGCGAGCACCCGCATGATGGGCGGCCTGATCATGTCGCACGGCGATCAGGCCGGGCTTCGCGTTCCCCCTCGAATCGCACCCATCCAGGCCGTCGTCATCGCTGTGAAAGACGACGAGCGAACCCTGGCGGCCGCAACAGCGAAAATCCGTTAGGAAGCGGGATACGGCCAGCGGGGAAGACAAAACACACGAACCCACCCCGCCAAAATCCCACAGGTCCTGCAAATTTAA
>JBQCJQ010000306.1:0-2232 GCA_051952615.1 Humibacter sp. | reverse complement strand
TGCATCTCCACCCCGTAGCAGCGGGTATCGCCCACCAGTTTGGCGTGGGCGTGCAGTCTCGACGCAGCGCGGGCGTCATCGCGCCCGGCCCCCACCCACGACCCGCGCCGGCGCACGCCGCCATAGTCTGGACGGATGCACGGTGAGTACAAGGTCCCAGGCGGAAAGCTCGTCGTCGTCGACCTCGATGTCGTCGACGGCGCGATCGCGAACTTCCATCTGGCTGGCGACTTCTTCCTCGAGCCCGACTCGGCCCTCGAGGCCATCGACGCCGCGGTGAACGGCCTCTCGGCCGAGGCGGATTCCGCCGCCATCGCGGACGCCGTCCGCAGAGCACTCCCCGCCGACGCCGTGCTGCTGGGCTTCTCTCCGGAGGCGGTCGCCGTGGCCATCCGTCGGTCACTCTCGAATGCGACCACGTGGCGCGACTACGACTGGGAGATCGTGCACGCCAAGGCCGTTCCGCCGCGCCTGCACCTCGCGCTCGACGAAGCGCTGAGCAACTCGCTCGCCGAGGGCCTGCGCAAGCCGACGCTGCGCATCTGGGAGTGGGACGAGTCCGCGGTCGTCATCGGCAGTTTCCAGTCGGTGAAGAACGAGGTCGATCCGGAGGGCGCCGAGCGCTACGGCTTCGACGTCGTGCGCCGCATCACCGGCGGCGGGGCGATGATGATGGAGAAGGGCAACGTCGTCACGTACTCCCTGTACGTGCCCGCCGAGCTGGTCTCGGGCATGAGCTTCGCCGACAGCTATGCCTATCTGGATGACTGGGCTCTCGTCGCCCTGAGATCGCTCGGCATCGACGCGACCTACAAGCCGCTCAACGACATCGCGAGCCCGCAGGGCAAGATCGGTGGCGCCGCGCAGAAGCGCTTCAAGAACGGCGCCGTGCTGCACCACGTGACCATGAGCTACGACATGGACGGCCAGAAGATGACCGAGGTGCTGCGCATCGGCCGCGAGAAGATCAGCGACAAGGGCATCGCTTCGGCGGCGAAGCGTGTCGACCCGCTGCGCGCCCAGAGCGGGATGACCCGCGCAGAGATCATCGACCGCATGAAACAGACCTTCACCGAGCTCTACGGGGCCACCCCCGGCGACATCTCCGATGCGGAGTACGCCGAGGCAGAGCGGCTGGTCGCCGAGAAGTTCGCCACAGACGACTGGCTGTATCGCGTCCCCTGAGCACCGCGTGCACCGGTACCACGCCGACGCCCCTGCTCGGTCGTCGCGGTAAACGGGCGGTGGCATTGCGGAGTCGGGCCGAGGTGCACCGACCAGTCTTCTGGCTCACGTAGGATACCCGCGTGGGTTGGTGGTTCGTCGGCGGTGTCATCGCGCTCTGCGCGCTGCTCTACGTCGCCCACCGCGTCGGCTGGATCGACCTCTCCGACAAGAGCAGGTCGAAGTCGGGCGGATCTCACGGCGGCGGAAGCGTGCTCATGATTGGCGACGAGGTCTTCGCGCCCGCCAAGTACGAGGCGCAGCTTGAGCTCGACAAGGAGTCGCGACTGCCCGTGCCCGCCCCGATCCCCGGCGACGGTGACAAGGGAATCTTCGGCGACGGCCCCGTGCGCATCGAGCTGGACGCCCAGGGTCAGCCCCGCCGCTGAGCCCCTGGCCCGGTCGCCCCGCCGCCCGCGACCGACGGCTGCGAGCCTGCCACAGCCGTCATCCCGGCCGCCATCCCGCCCCCGCGCGCCCACCCCCTGCGCATAACTCCTGCAGATCTACACGCCGCGAGGTCGACATCCGCACGAATCCGGGGCGGCCGCGCGGCGGCTGGCCCAGATTGCAGGAGTTATGAACCGGGGAGGCTAGTGGCTCCGAGCCGTGACCTAGTGTCTCCGGGCCGTGACCACATGCCCCCATACCCCCGCGGCGAGCACGATGACTGCCGCCAGCAGCAACCCGACAGCCGGGTTCAGGTGCACGCAGGCGGCTCCGACCACCGCCCCGACTCCGATCAGCACCACGGCTGATGCGCGGCGGAACCACTGCTGTCCCTTGCCGCGGCCGAACACGTAATCGGCGGCGAGCCCGGCGAGGGTGGATGTCACGACGACCGTGGTGACATCTTTCACGGCCAGGTGTCGTGCCGTTGCGGCCTGTGCGCCCATCGCCAGACCGAGCATTCCGGTGACAGTCCACAACGCGCCGTCGGCAGGATGCCGGCCCACCACGAACAACACCGACGCCGCGACGATCAGCACGACTCCGACCGAGATGAAG
>JBQCJQ010000305.1:0-5321 GCA_051952615.1 Humibacter sp. | reverse complement strand
CGACTTGTGGCGGGTGTCGGGTGTCGGGTGTCGGGTGTCGGGTGCGGGGTGGCGGGAGGTGAGTGGTGGGCGCCGGGGCGGGCAGGCGTGGTGAATGCCCACACCCGGTCGTCGCCACTTGTTGTGGCATTGCGGGTGGGGAACCCGCGGAAAGTGGCGACGACGTGGTGTTGGGGTGGTGGGGGTTCAGGGGATGCCCACCCTCAAGTCGTTACCAGTTGTTGTGGCATCCGGGTCGGGGAACCCGCTGAAAGTGGCGACGACTGAGGGTGCCTGGGAGGGCAGGTCGGGGCGCGGGCGCCCAGGAAGGGAGCGCGAGGCCCCGGGAGGGGGCGTGGGCGCGGGGTTTGGAGTTGGGACGCGCAGGGGCAACGCCGGCGATCAGTGCAGGGCGGGGGATGCGTAGGGGACGAAGCGCGACGGAGTCACGCCGGTCGCCTCCGCGATGAGGAACAACTCGCTGAAGCTGAATGCCGTCTTGCCCGCCAGTTTGCGCGCGAGTGTGGGGTAGGGGATGCCGGTTTGTTGTGCGATGGTTCGTCGCGCGTGACCCGAGGCATCGATTGCGTTATTCACCGCCTCGGCCGTGCGCCTCGTCTCCGAAGTGCTCACATAGACAATTCTGGTGTCAATACAGACAATAGTCAAGGGTATGCAAATATCACAACAGATATTGTCGATGCTCAAAATGACCCTTAGAGTGTCGTTTCATGGATAAGCGTCAAAGGGCGATGCTCTTCTCGCGATACGTGGGTCTCGAACTCAAGGGCAAGATCACGGCCCGTGGGTACACAGCGAAGGCGGTCGCCCTTGCGGCGCAACGTTCACCGGCTGCGTTCAATCGCTGGCTCAACGGGCGCGTCGAACTGCCGCTCGCCGTGCTCTGCGAGGCGTGCGAGGTCATCGGCGTGGAGCCGCAGGTGATCGTCGACCTCGCCTACTCCCGTGTCGTCGTCGAGTACGGTCCGGCGGAGAGTGCGCGGGTCCAGGCTGCGGACGCGGGCGTTGCAGGCAAGAGGGCAGGCGCCAGGTCGGATGTCGGTGCCTTCCCCGATGATGTGGATATTCCTCGGGCGGCGAAGAAGGGAGCCCGCAAGACGGATGTCGGCCATACGGAATAGCGCGTCGCTGGAGACGCTGCGGGCACTGGCTCGGAGCTATGGTGTCGCGATCGTCTCGACTTCGATGCCTGCTGGCCTTCTGGGCTGCTATTTGCCGGATCGGGCCTGCGTCTACCTCGACGCGAAGCTCACACCGATGGAGGTGCGATCGGTCCTCGCTCATGAGCTCGGCCACGTCCACTACGGGCATGCCGAGACAGCGGGAGGCGATCCGGAGGCGTGGGAGCGTCAGGCCGATGCCTTCGCGGCGCGGCTGCTCGTCGATTGTGACGAGTACGCGGCGCTGGAGGAGATCAGCGACGACCCGTACTTCCTTGCGGACTCTCTGGACGTCACGGTCTGGGTGGTCGAAGCCTTCCGCACGCAGTGCCTGCCGCGGATGGGGATCGTCTCGCGCTAGCCCGCGGGTGCAGCGGGTCGATAGCTGTCGGCGCCTGGCGGGTCGAGGTCTGTCGCCTTCGCTGCGCGACACCGATCGGTCGCCGCCGGGGGTGGTCGCGCGTTGGTTTGCACTGTTGATTGGTATACCACTACGGTATCCCGTATGGAACGCGCATCGCACCACTCCGCTACGCCACGAGCGGGATCGGACGCTGAGCCAAGAGTGAGATCGGACTCCACGCCACGACCGCGATCGACCGTTGAGCAACGAGCGGGAGCGGCCTCCGAACCCCGCGTCGGGTCGCTCCGGCCGTGGCTCATGCTCGCGACCGCGGTGCTGGCGCAGGCGGCCGGGACGGTGTTCCAGTCAGCGCCGGCGTTCCTCATCCCGATGCTGCACACGCAGCAGGGCATCCCGTTGGCGCAGGCGGGGCTGCTGGCATCCGCTCCCACGCTCGGCCTGGTGCTGACGCTCGTCGCATGGGGTGCGCTGACCGACCGGGTCGGCGAGCGGTGGGTCATCGCGGCGGGTATGGCGCTGACCGCCTTGGCCGCTGCGGGAGCGATCGCCGTGGTGGCCGCGGGATCCGGCTACGTCGGCCTCGGCGCCTTCCTCCTGCTGGGCGGGGCGGCATCCGCGAGCACCAACGTCGCCAGCGGTCGCGTGGTCGTCGGGTGGTTCCGCAAGGAGCGCCGAGGGCTCGCCATGGGCATCCGGCAGATGTGCCAGCCGCTGGGTGTCGCGGTCGCGGCGATCGCCATCCCGACGCTCGCACGATACGGGGGCATCCCGGCCGCGATGGCACTGCCCATGGTGCTGACCGGTGTGCTGGCCGTGGTGAGCGCCGTGGTGATCGTCGACCCGCCACGGCCGAAGCGAGCGGATGACGGCGCCGGGGCATCCCGTCCCGCGAACCCGTACCGCGGCAGCGCCACCCTGGTGCGCATCCACGCCGCGTCGGCGTTGCTGGTGGTTCCGCAGTTCACCGTCTCGATCTTCGGCCTGGTCTGGCTGACCGTGGATCGCGGGATGAACGAGACGGCCGCCGGCATCGTGATCGGCGTCTCGCAGTTCGTGGGCGCCCTCGGCAGGGTGGCGGTCGGCGTGCTGTCCGACCGCGTGGGCAGCAGGCTGCGACCGCTGCGCTGGGTGGCGTGGCTCGCGGCCGCCGTGATGCTCGCGCTCGCCGTCGGCGACCTGGTGCCCGCGTGGGCCGCCGCGGCCCTGCTGATCGTCGCAGCGACGGTGACCGTCGCGGACAACGGGCTCGCCTACACAGCGGTGGCCGAGCTGGCCGGGCCCTTCTGGTCGGGAAGGGCTCTCGGCGCTCAGAACACGGGCCAGTTCCTGGCGGCGTCGATCGTCGGCCCGGCCGTCGGTGGGCTGATCACCGTCGTCGGGTTCCCGTTCGCGTTCGCGCTCGTTGCCCTCGCCCCGGTCGCTGCCGTGCCGCTGGTGCCGCGCGATCCCAGGGATTCCGGCCAGGATCAGCCGGCGTCGACCCAGATCGCAGAGGCGGCGACGGTCCCCAGTGTCACCGGGGGAGCGCCGTCGATCGAGACGACGACGTCACCGGCGAACTGACGCGTCTCGATGACTGTGACTCCGACATCCAATCGCACTCCCCGCTCGGCGAGATAGCGCAGCACTGCTGGGTCGGCATCCGAGATGCGAACGACCGTGCTGGTCGTCCCCTCGACGGCGGTCGTGAGCTGCTCGGCCTTCGGGGTTCGCGGGTCGCCGTCGGCCGTCGGGATCGGGTCACCGTGTGGGTCGCGCACTGGATGCCCGAGGGTGGCGTCGATGCGGTCGATGAGCGTGTCCGACACGGCGTGCTCCAGCACCTCGGCCTCGTCGTGCACTTCGTCCCACGGATATCCGAGCGTCTCGACCAGGAACGTCTCGATCAGCCGGTGCCTGCGCACCATCGCGAGGGCGTGGGCGCGTCCGGCGGGCGTGAGCTCGACAGCACCGTAGGGCTCGTGCACGACAAGCCCTTGCTCGGTGAGGCGGCGGATGCCGTCGGACACTGTGGCCGCCCGAACACCGATGCGCGCCGCGAGCGCCGTCACCGTTGCGGCGCCCTCGCCCCATTCGGTCGCCGCCCAGATCACCTTGAGGTAGTCCTGGGCCGCGTTCGTGAGCGACGAGACGGACATGCGGCAAGTCTAGGGTCGGCTCTCGCGGGCGAGTCGTTCCCGTTCTGGGCGGCCCGACTCGAGGTCGAGGCCGCCTTCGTCGGCAGCCGGGACTCGGTGCCGGGGCGCGGAAGCCGGCGAGGATGGCATAGGGTTGTCCCGTGTTCTTGAGCTGTTGTCGCCACTGCCGCTGAGCCGCGTCGCCCGTGTGGGCACGTGGGCCGCATCTCGTCGACCAGCCCAAACACACACGTCAGGATGACCATGAAGTTCGCCGCCTCCATCACCGACCTCATCGGCAACACCCCGCTCGTCAGGTTGAACCACGTGACCGACGGCGTCGCCGCAACGGTCTTCGTGAAGGTCGAGTACCTGAACCCCGGCGGATCGAGCAAGGACCGCATCGCCGAGCGGATCATCGATGCCGCAGAGCGCGACGGTCTGCTCAAGCCTGGTGGAACGATCGTGGAGCCCACGAGCGGCAACACCGGCGTCGGGCTCGCGCTCGTCGCGCAGCAGCGCGGTTATCGCTGCGTCTTCGTGCTGCCGGACAAGGTGGGCGAGGACAAGCGCAACGTGCTCACGGCGTATGGCGCCGAGATCCACGTGACGCCGACATCCGTCGCGCCCGACGACCCCGACTCGTACTACAGCGTCTCCGACCGCCTTGCGCGGGAGATCCCCGGGGCCTTCAAGCCGAACCAGTACGCCAATCCGAACGGTCCGCTCAGCCACTACGAGACCACCGGCCCGGAGATCTGGCGCGACACCGACGGACGCGTGACCCACTTCGTCGCCGGCGTCGGCACGGGCGGCACCATCTCGGGCACGGGTCGCTACCTCAAGGAGGTCTCCGAGGGTCGGGTGCGCGTGATCGGCGCGGACCCCGAGGGCTCGGTGTACTCGGGCGGAACGGGGAGGCCGTACCTCGTCGAGGGCGTCGGCGAGGACTTCTGGCCGAGCGCCTACGACCCCTCCATTCCCGACGAGATCATCGCAGTGTCGGACGCCGATTCGTTCGCCATGACCCGCAGGCTCGCACGCGAGGAGGGGCTGCTCGTCGGCGGCTCGAGCGGCATGGCCGTGGTGGCGGCCTTGCGTGCAGCGAGGGACCTCGGGCCGGATGACATCGTCGTCGTACTGCTGCCCGATGGCGGCCGCGGGTATCTCGGCAAGATCTTCAACGACTCGTGGATGCGCTCCTACGGCTTCAGCGACGTGCCGGGGGAGGCAACGGTGCGGGAGGTGATCGCGAGCAAGTCGGGCGAGCTTCCCGACCTGGTGCACGCGCATCCCACCGACACGGTGCATGACGCGATCGCCATCATGAACGAGTTCGGCGTCAGCCAGCTCCCCGTGCTGAGCGCGGAGCCCCCCGTCGTAATCGGTGAGGTGGTCGGGTCGCTCGACGAGAGCGCGCTGCTCGATGCGATCTTCGCCGGGCGCGTGGCCATGGCCGACAGCGTCGCCTCGGTCACGGGCGACCCGTTGCCGCTGATCGGCGTGAACGAGCCGGTCGGCGCGGCTCGTGCGGCACTGGGCGAAACCGGCGCGCTGCTGGTGACCGACGGCGGCAAGCCCGTCTCCGTGATCACCCGAGCCGACCTGCTGGCCTTCCTGAGCCGCTGACCCTACCCCGTTGTCCGTTCATAACTCCTGCAGATCTGCCGCCCTGGTCCG
>JBQCJQ010000304.1:0-4373 GCA_051952615.1 Humibacter sp. | reverse complement strand
TGCGGGGATCCACCTCCCCGGTGTAGGACCACCATGCGAACTGGTGCACCCGTCAAGGTGGGGGTCGGCCCCAGGCTTCATGCCCCATGCCCCCTGGACCCCATGTCGGATTTCGGAGATCTGCGGCGACACGCCGGGAGGAGGGGGTTCGCCACGGCGTGTCATCCCGAATCTCCGATTTTCCGCATCGGTGAGACCTGACGGCACTGGTTAGGGGTGGCGCCCACCGAAATGAGACCGGTAACATTACTCGAGGCACGAGACTGATGGAGGTACCCGTGACGGATCCGAATGCGGATGTTCAAGCAGCCATTCAGCGCACGCGCGAGGAGGTCGCGTCTCTGCACTCCGAGCTCGTGCGCTACGGGCTGGTGATCTGGACGGGCGGCAACGTGTCCGGCCGCGTGCCCGGCGCCGACCTGTTCGTCATCAAGCCGTCCGGCGTCTCGTACGACGACCTGGCGCCGGAGAACATGATCCTCTGCAACCTCGACGGCACGGTGGTGCCCGGCAGCCTGGGCAGCGAGCGGTCGCCGTCATCCGACACGGCAGCTCACGCCTACGTCTACCGCCACATGCCCGAGGTGGGCGGAGTCGTGCACACCCACTCCACGTACGCGGTGGCATGGGCGGCGCGCGGGGAGGAGATCCCGTGCGTCATCACCGCGATGGCCGACGAGTTCGGCGGCCCCATCCCGGTCGGGCCGTTCGCGATCATCGGCGACGACTCGATCGGCCGCGGTGTCGTCGAGACGCTCACCGGTCACCGCAGCAGGGCAGTGCTGATGCAGAACCACGGCCCCTTCACCATCGGCGTCAACGCGAAGGACGCGGTCAAGGCCGCCGTCATGGTCGAGGATGTCGCCCGCACCGTCCACATCGCCCGCCAGGGTGGAGAGCTGATCCCCATCCCGCAGTCGGCGATCGACAGCCTCTACGACCGCTACCAGAACGTATACGGCCAGGCGGCGGATGCCCGCAGGAGCGACTCGTGAGCGAGGAGCAGTCCCACGTGGACGCCACCGCGACCGCACCAGAGCACGCCGCAGCAGAGCACGCCGCATCAGCGCACGTCGCAGCGGAGGCCATCCGCTCCGGCCGCGCCGTGCTGGGCATCGAGCTCGGCTCCACGCGCATCAAGGCCTGCCTGGTCGGCGACGACCCCGCGGTGACGATCGCCGCGGGCAGCCACTCGTGGGAGAACCGATTCGTCGACCGGCTGTGGACCTACACGCTGGATGACGTCTGGTCGGGCATCCAGGCCGCCTACGCCGACCTCGTCGACGACGTGCGCAAGCGCTACGGCGAGCAGCTCACCACCCTGAAGGCGATCGGCATCTCCGCGATGATGCACGGCTACCTGCCGTTCGACGCGGATGACCAGCTGCTCGTCCCCTTCCGCACCTGGCGCAACACCAACACCGGACCCGCGGCCGCAAAGCTGAGCGAGCTGTTCGGGGTGAACATCCCGCTGCGGTGGTCGGTGGCGAACCTCTATCAGGCCGCGCTGGATGCCGAGCCGCACGTTCCGCGGATCGCGTTCACGACGACCCTCGCGGGCTACGTGCACTGGCGCCTCACCGGGCACAAGGTGCTCGGGGTGGGCGACGCGTCGGGCATGTTCCCGATCGACTCTGCCACCGGCGGTTACGACCGCGGACTGCTCGAGAAGTTCGACGGGCTGGCGGACGAGGGCTCGGGCATCCCTTCGCCGCTCGCCGACCTGCTACCCGAGGTGCTGGCGGCCGGCCAGCCTGCTGGCGAGCTGACCGCCGAAGGCGCCGCGCTGCTGGATGTCGCGGGTGTGCTGCAACCGGGTGCGCCGCTCTGCCCTCCCGAGGGCGACGCGGGTACCGGCATGGTGGCCACGAACGCGGTGGCGCCGCGCACCGGCAACGTCAGCGCAGGCACCAGCATCTTCGCGATGGTCGTGCTGGAGCGCCCGCTGGGTCATCCGCACCACGAGCTCGATGTCGTGACGACTCCGTCCGGCGATCCCGTCGCTATGGTGCACTGCAACAACGGCGCGAGCGAGTTGGCCGAGTGGGCCGGCATGTTCGGCCGATTCGCCGCAGCTGCCGGCTCGCCGCTCGACGACGATGCGGTCTTCGATGTGCTGTTCCGCGAGGCTCTCGACGGGGAGGCGGATGCCGGCGGCCTGCTCGCCTACAACTACCTCGCCGGCGAGCCGATCACGTCGACCACCGAGGGCCGCCCGCTCTTCGTGCGCACGCCAGACAGCCGCTTCACTCTCGGCAACGTGATGCGCGCGCAGCTCTACGGCGTCTTCGGCACCCTGAGCATCGGCATGCGCGTGCTCGCCGAGGAGGGAGTCGAGCTCGATCGGATGCACGCCCACGGCGGCATCTTCCGCACGGCCGGGGTCGCGCAGCGCTTCCTGGCGGCCGCTCTGTATGCTCCGGTCGCCGTCGCGGAGACCGCTGCGGAGGGCGGCGCGTGGGGGATGGCGGTGCTTGCCGCATACCTCGGCGAGGCATCCGACCACGATCTCGCCACCTACCTGCGCGATCGCGTCTTCGCCGGAACTGCTGCACAGATGGTCGACCCCGATCCGGATGACGTCGCCGGGTTCTCCGCCTACCTCGACCGCTACCGCGACGGTCTCGCCGTCGAGCGCGCCGCCGCCGATGCCCTCTGACACTGCCGTACACACCAGTCCCTATAAGTAAGGACCACGCATGACTCGCACCAAGCTCACCACCTCGTTCGATGCGCTCGAGGTCTGGTTCCTCACCGGCAGCCAGCACCTGTACGGCCCCGAGACTCTCGCGCAGGTCGCCGAGCAGTCCCGCGCGATCGCCGACCGTCTTGCCGCGGATGTCCCGGTGAAGGTCGTCTGGAAGCCGGTGCTCACCGGGTCGGACGAGATCCGCCGCGTCATGCTCGACGCCAACTCCGACGACGGCGTCATAGGTGTGATCGCGTGGATGCACACCTTCAGCCCGGCGAAGATGTGGATCTCGGGTCTCGACGCGCTGCAGAAGCCGCTGCTGCACCTGCACACGCAGGCCAACGTCGAGCTGCCGTGGGCCGAGATCGACTTCGACTTCATGAACCTCAACCAGGCGGCGCACGGCGACCGTGAGTTCGGGTACATCCAGTCCCGCCTCGGCGTTCCCCGCACCACTGTGGTCGGCCACGTCAGCGATCCGGCGGTGAGCGGCCGCGTCGCGACCTGGATGCGCGCTGCCGCCGGACTGCAGGCATCCCGCTCCCTCAAGCTCGCCCGGTTCGGCGACAACATGCGCTTCGTCGCGGTCACCGAGGGTGACAAGACCGAGGCCGAGCACGTCTTCGGGGTGCAGGTGAACACCTGGGCCGTGAACGAGCTGGCGGATGCCATCGCCCAGGCATCCGATGCGGATGTCGACGCACTCGTCGCCGAGTACGAGGAGCTCTACGACGTGGTGCCCGAGCTGCGCCGCGGAGGGGAGCGGCACCAGTCGCTGCGTGACGGTGCAGCGATCGAGCTCGGGCTGCGCTCGTTCCTCGAGGAGGGCGGCTTCGGTGCCTTCACCACGAACTTCGAGGACCTCGGCGCATTGAAGCAGCTGCCGGGCCTCGCCGTGCAGCGTCTGATGGCCGAGGGATACGGCTTCGGCGCCGAGGGCGACTGGAAGACCGCCGTGCTCGTGCGCATCGCGAACGTGATGGGCGCGGGACTGCCCGGCGGGGCGTCCCTCATGGAGGACTACACGTACGACCTCACGCCCGGCGCGGAGCGCATCCTCGGTGCGCACATGCTCGAGGTGAGCCCGTCGCTGACGACGGTGAAGCCCACGCTGGAGATCCACCCGCTGGGCATCGGCGGCAAGGATGACCCGGTGCGCCTCGTCTTCAACGCGGATGCCGGCCCCGCCGTCGTCGTCGCGCTGTCGGACATGCGCGATCGGTTCCGACTCACCGCGAATGTGGTGGAGGTGGTGGAGCCGTCCGCCCCGCTGCCGAAGCTCCCGGTCGGCCGGGCGGTGTGGATTCCGCAGCCGGACTTCCGCACGTCCGCATGGGCGTGGCTGCAGGCGGGCGCCGCACACCACACGGTGATGTCGACGGCCGTCGGGCTGGATGCCTGGGAGGACTTCGCGCGCATGGCGCAGACGGAGCTCGTCGTCATCGACGAGCACACGCGTCCGCGCGAGTTCGAGCAGCAGCTGCAGTGGAGCGCCGCGTACTACCGCCTCGCCCGCGGGATCTAGGTCGCCCGGCGTCCCGCCTCCGTCGACCCGCGCTCGCGGTCTCCGCCGCCCGACCGGCCTTCCCGGAACCCACGCGCCCGCCGGGCCTCCCGCCTCGCCTCACTGGGCCTCCCGCCTCGCCACACCGGGCCTCCCGCCTCGCCACACCGGGCCTGA
>JBQCJQ010000303.1:0-4638 GCA_051952615.1 Humibacter sp. | reverse complement strand
GGTGGCCGTGTTGCCGCCGACGTTCTGGTGCGACGCGCCACAGACGGCGTACCCGTTGGTCTTACCGGTGGGCCGGAAGCCGCCCTGGAACCAACCCCAGGTGACCTTCTTCGCGTTGAGCAGGTCGCCGACGTTCCTGCCGGTCATCACGCCCAGGTTGTTCTTGGACGTGTGGTTGTTGCCGGAGCAGTCGTCGAACGCGGGGTCCGGGTCGTTGATCATCGTGCCGACGCCGTCCTTGTCCGGGGACTGCGCGACGTAGGAGTCGGTGACCTTCTCGTGCGTGACCGGGTCGACGGCGTAGATGCCGTGGGTGTTGCCGGAGACGAGGTCGATCGCACCGGGGCTGGACGGCCCGAACACGGTGTCCCAGTTGTTGTCGCTCATCGCGTAGTTCTGGGCGTAGTTCCACATGCCGGTGACGGTGTTGCCGTCGTAGTAGTCCATGACCAGGCCGGGCTCACCGAACAGGGGCGGCATGCCCGTGCAGGTGTCCTTGCCGGTGTTCTCCACGAACTTGTCGACCCTGCCCGCGTCGACGGCCTTCTGCTCGTGGCCGTAGCTGTGGTCCTGGTCGCAGGTCAGGGCCTGGCCGTGGGTGAGGCGCTTCGGGTTGTACTGGTTCGGGTTATTGGTGAGCAGCTTCTTGCTCAGCCCGTTCACCTTCGGCGTGTGCCGTTTGGCGGTGAACTTCGTCCCGTCGGTGTTCGCCGCCTTCGGGTACGTCCCGAAGTAGTGGTCGAACGAGATGTTCTCGTCGAACAGCACGACGAGGTGCTTGATGGGTGTCTGGGTGGCTCCGGAATGGTCCGGCTGGGAGGCCGACGCCGGCGCCGCGAGGGCGACAGTCGTCGCGATCGCGGCGAGCGCGACCGGGATAGCAGCGACGCGCAGAGCGCGTCGCCCGAACACCTTGGGCATTCGTGATCCTTTCGTCGGGATTACGGATGCTGCCGACCACCCCGATCAGGTCAGCAGCCCGCTGGCGAACCAGTCGGTCTTGTTGCGCACGCCCGGCAGCGCGAAGAAATAGCCGCCGCCGGTCGGCGAGATGTAATCGACGAGCGGCTCGTCGATGAGCCGCTTCTGCACCGTGACGAACTGGCGCTCGAGATCCTGGTTGAAGCACGCGAAGATCAGCCCGGTGTCGACGTTGCCGTTCACGTCGACGCCCGAGTCGTAGTTATAGGGACGCCGCAGCATCTGCTGCTTCGCCTGCTCGGGCGACCGGTTGTTCGCGAGCCGGATGTGGGCATCCATCTGAATCACGTCGCCGGTCGGGTCCGTCTCGTAGTGCGGGTCGTCGTGCTCGTGCGTGCCGGTCAGCGGCGCACCGGAGTCGCGGCGGCGGCCGATCATGTTCTCCTGCTCGTGCAACGAGACGCGATCCCAGAACTCGACGAGCATGCGGATGACCCGCACGACGTGGTCCGAGCCGCCTTCGACCCAGTCCGGTTCCCCGCCTCCGGCGTGCGCCCAGACCAGCGCGGCCGGCGCGGACGCCGTCGCCAGCGCCGGCGACGACGTGCCGTCCTTGAAGCCCATCAGGTTGCGCGGCGTGCCGGACGGACGCGGCGGTGAGACGAAGCCGTCCTTGCGCCACCGGATCTGCATCGCGCCGCGCGTGGCGGCCGCGATGTCACGCAGGGCGTGCGAGACGGTGTCGGAGTTGTGCGCGCAGATCTGCAGCAGCACGTCGCCGTCGCAGGTCGCACGGTCGAGGTCGTCGTTGGGGAAGTCCTCCATGGTCCGCAGCCGGTGCGGCTTCTGCGCGGCGAGGCCGTACCGGTCGTCGAACGCCGAGGCGCCGAGCGACACCGTCACGGTGAGGCCGTCGGCCGGGACGACGGGACCGAGCACGCCCGAGTCGGTCGGCGGCGCGGTGATGCCGGTCGTCTGCGGGGTACCGCCCGCTGTGAGGAACCGCACCCGATCGGTCAGCGCCTTCATCAGGTCGACGAGCTCCGCGCGCCCCTTGGCGGTGAGATCGAACGCGACGAACGCCGCCACGCGCTGCGCGGGAGTGAGGATGCCGGCCTGGTGCGCACCGTGGAACGCGTAGGTCGTCGCGGTGGACGACCCGACCTCGGCCGGATGCAACGGGGCGGATGACGCGGCACGGGTCGCTGCCGACGCAACCGCCGGCGCGGCTGCCACGGCGGCAAGCGGCGCCGCGATGCCCGCGCCGACGAGGCCGTGCAGGAACCCTCGACGTCCCAGACCGTGATGGTTCTCGTCGCCTGTCGGGTGCCCGGCATCCGGCGCGGGACCCTCGTGGTGGGCGTTGTGCTCGGGAACATCATCCCGAGAGAAGTCGTGCCCGGGGACGTTGTGGCCCGGGAAGGGGCAGCCGCCGGTCATGCCGCCCTCCTCACGTCGCAGATCGCTGCGATCGGGGCAAGCAGCTCGATCGTCTGGTCGATCTGGGCGTCGAGCGACTCGCGCTGCGCCGTGGTGAGCGACTGCAGCGGCACCCAGGTGCCGTCGGCATGCCGGTAGGACTCGACGAGGGCTCGTGATGCCGCGATGGCGGCATCCGTCTTCGCAAGGTCCGGATAGCGGGTCTTCAGGATGCCCCTGAGCGGCTCGAGCGCCTGCACGGTTCCGGTCAGGTTGGCGTCGAGGGTCGCGAGGTTGGTGTGGCTGCCTGCGTCGGTCTTGCCGGTGAGCTCGAACTGAAGGGCGTTCTCCAAGATCTCGTGGGCGCGCAGGCCGATCTCGAGCGGGTCGATGCGGTCCGTCGGGAACGTCTTCTGCAGCTTCGCCACGTCGGCGACCAGTCGCGAGGTGAACGGCGCGATCGTCGCGGCGGGCGCCCCCGACCACAGGAGCGCCTCGATCTTGTGGAAGCCGGTGAGGTCGGGGTCGCTCAGCGCGGTCTTGCTCGAGGCGGGCATCCCGTTGATCGCCGTGTCTGCCTCGCCGAACGCTCCGTAGGCGGCGCCGAGCGTCTCATAGGTGAGATGCACGGAGAGCCAGTCGGCCTTCGCCTTGGCCAGGTCGCCGGATGCCACGTCGGCGTTCAGCGCGGCCGCCCCGGCGGCCAGGGAGGGGAGCCTGCTCTCGATCCAGGTGCCGTACGCCTTCGCCGCCGGGATGAGGTCGTTCTGCGTGACGGGTGGGATGCCCGGTGTCTCGCCGGCAACGTGGGCAGCACCGGTCACGGTGACGACCGGGCCCGAGATGGGGTCCTCGTCCGCCGGCAGGCAGATGAAGCGATACTTGCCGGCCGGGATCGTCGCCTGGCCACGCGTCGTGGTGCCCGCGCCGAGGGATTCGAGGTCGAGGTAGACATCCTGACTCGATGCCGACTGCAGGTAGACCTCCATGCCGGCGATCGAGGTGTTCTTCACGTCGAAGGTCTGCACTCCCGCGGTCGGCGACGACCAGCCGGTGCCGCAGCCGGAGATGCCCGCAGCCACGGTGTAAGTGCCGGGATGTGTGCCCGTCGCCGCAGTACCCGCGCTTGCGCCCACTGCGCCGACACCGGCCGCGTCGACCGCGCCGCCCTCAGGTTCGGTGAGCTGTACCGCGATGCCTCCAGCGACGAGCACGACCAGCGCGCCCGCAAGCATCCCGATTCCCAGCGCATGCCGCATCGACCCAGTACCGCCCATCTCCACGCGCGGGCCAACGGCGTTCCGGGCCTACGCGGAAGCCATGCTCGCAGTGGATTCGAGGCGGTTCACCTGGCGTTCATTGATTTCACACAGAGTTCAACCGCTGCTTCCCAGTACGCCCCCTAACGGGGGACATCGCCCCGGCTACGCCGGGACGACCTCGCGACCGGACTCCGCCGAGCGATAGCAGGCGTCGATCACGGCGGCCCGCTTGAGGCCGAGCGAACCGTCGTGCGCTGTCCACTCGTCGGGTCCCGCCTTGACCGCCGCCACGAACTCGGCGACGACCTGGTCGTGTCCGCCGTGCGGGCCGGGCGTGGCGACGTAGTCGTCGGCGACCCCGTCGCGCGTGCGGAACACCCTGAGCTCGCTCTCCGTGTAGTCGATCACGCGCAACTCGGCGCCGCCCTCGGTGCCGAACACGGTCATCCAGAACTCGTTGTTGTCCGGACGGTAGGCATCCCAGCTGGTCTCCAGCGTGAGCGTTGTGCCGCCGGAGAGCCGCAGGAACGCGATCGCGATGTCCTCGACGTCGAAGCCCTCGACGGCCTTGGTCCCCAGCTCGTCGTAGGTGGAGGCCGACACCGTGAGCACCTCCGGCTCACCGAGCAGGTGCAGCGCGTAGTCGATCACGTGCACGCCCAGGTCGAGCAGCGGTCCGCCGCCCGAGAGCTCCCGCCTGGCGAACCAGCCCGAGGTCGGCACGCCCGCCCGGCGCAGCCAGCCGGCCTTGGCGACATAGGCGCGCCCGACCTCGCCGGAGGCGATGATGCGGCCCAGCTCGGCGATGTCGCCGCGCAGCCTGTGGTTGAAGACGACCTGCAGCACGCAGTGGGCCGAGCGTGAGGCATCCACCATCGCCTGCGCATCGTCGATGCCGGCAGCGATCGGCTTCTCGGTGAGCACGTGGATGCCCCGCTCGAGCGCTGCGATCGCGATCGGCGCGTGCAGCGCGGTCGGCGTGGCGATGCTCACAGCGTCGAGGTCCACCTCGTCGAGCATCTGCTCCCACCACTCG
>JBQCJQ010000302.1:0-2658 GCA_051952615.1 Humibacter sp. | reverse complement strand
TGTGGGGATATCTCTACGGCACCGACTTCGGCCTCATCACGCAGGTCTTCCAGTTCCTCGGCCTGCAGGCGCCCAACCTGCTGTCGCAGCAGAACATCCTCGGCTCGACGATGAACATCGTGTGCTGGGAATTCGTCGGCTACAACATGATCATCTTGTACGCCGCCCTGCGCGCGATTCCCGAGGACATCTACGAGGCCGCCGAGATCGATGGAGCCGGACAGTTCCGGGTCGCGTGGAGCATCAAGCTTCCGGCCATCCGACCGGCACTGCTGCTGACGCTGATCTTCTCGATCATCGGATCGTTCCAGCTGTTCAACGAGCCGAACCTGCTGGCGAACATCGCGCCGAACGCGATCGGCACCGACTTCACGCCGAACCTCTACGCGTACAACGTCGCGTTCCGAAACCAGGAGATCAACTACGCGGCGGCGATCGCCTTCCTGCTGGGGATCATCATCATGATCGTTTCCTTCGTGGTGCAGACCGCGACCAACCGGAAGGAGCGTCGGGCATGAGCGCCTCGACCGCAAGCACATCGGCAGGCGGCGCCTCCTCCGGCGGCGCCTCTGCCCGGAACACCTCTGCCGGGAGCACCTCAGCCACGAGGCGCACCCAAGCTGGGGCATCCACTCGACGCTTCGGTTCCCGCCACAAGCCCGTACCGAGGGAGAAGCGCAGGAGCACGCTCCTCACGATCTTCATCTGGATCACCCTGATCTACTTCCTCGTTCCGCTGCTCTGGCTCTTCATCTCGACGACCAAGGACAACTCCGACCTGTTCAGCACCTTCGGACTGTGGTTCGGGCACTCGTTCCAGTTCTTCACGAACATCGGCAGCCTGTTCACGTTCCAGGGCGGGGTGTTCTGGCAGTGGTCGCTGAACACCGTGATCTACGCGGTGGTCAGCGCCGTCGGAGCCACCGCGCTGGCGACGGCGGCGGGCTATGCGCTGGCGAAGTACCGGTTCCGAGGGCGCTCAGCCGTTTTCGCGCTCATCCTCGGCTCGATCATGGTTCCCCTCACGGCGCTGGCGATCCCGACGTACCTTCTGTTCGCAGACATGAACCTGACGGACACGATGTGGGCGATCATCCTGCCGTCCCTGATCAGTCCGTTCGGCGTCTTCCTCATGCGCGTGTACGCAGCGGATGCCGTCGACGACAGCCTGCTCGAGGCCGCACGCATCGACGGGGCCGGCGAGTACCGCATCTTCGGCACCATCGGCGTGCGCCTGCTCGGCCCCGGCATCGTCACTGTGCTGCTGTTCCAGCTCGTCGCGACGTGGAACAACTACTTCCTGCCGCTGATCATGCTGAACACGCCGTCGCTGTTCCCGGTGACGGTTGGCCTCGCGCAATGGCAGGCGACGGCATCGGCCGGCGGTGGCGCCCAGGTGCTGTTCTCCACGGTTCTCACGGGGGCGTTCGTGTCGGTCATCCCGCTGATCATCGCGTTCCTCTTCTTGCAGCGGTACTGGCAGTCCGGCATCGCCACCGGAAGCGTGAAGGGATGACCGGTGCAGCCACCGCCGCGAAGACAGCAGGTTTCGCGCCCTCGCGGCCAGAACAGCAGGATCTCTGCTGTTCCCGGCGACTTCTGCTGTTTTCGGGCGACCGCGACGGAGCCGCGACGCGGCGGCGGAGTTCGGACCGGCGGCGGGGCAGCAGCGAGCGGGGGAGCTAGGGTGATTCGCCATGGGAGACGACTCGCGCGAGCGCAGGATGACTGAGCGCAGCGTGGGCGTCCGCGATGTCGCCGCACTGGCTGAGGTGTCGCCGCAGACCGTGTCGAGGGTGATCAACGAGCACCCGAGCGTGCGGGAAGAGACGCGCCGACGTGTCCAGGATGCCATGGTCGCGCTCGGCTACCGCGTGAACAACGCCGCGCGCACCCTCGGCACCCGTCGCACCCGAACGCTCGGGGTGATCGCGTCGAATGCCGCGCTGTTCGGGCCGTCCGCCGGAGTCGTCGCGCTGGAGTCCGCAGCTCGGGCCGTCGGTCGGTGGGTGACGACGGCGTATGCGGATGCCGCTGACGAGACCTCGGTCGAAGCATCCCTCGAACACCTGCTCGCACAGGGGGTGGACGGCGTCATCGTCGTCGCTCCGCGCATCGAGTCGGTCTCGGGTCTCACAAGCCGGCATCCGTCGCTGACCGTGAGTGCGCTGCCGTCGGCGGCCGGCGTGCTCCGCCAGGCGCAAGGTTCCGCGCTCGCGGTGGAGCACCTCGTCGAGCTGGGGCATCTGCGCATCGCCCGCGTCGGCGGCCCCAGCGACTGGCTCGAAGAGGATGCCCGAGCCCGCGGCTTCACGGACGCACTCTCCGCAGCAGGGCTCGCTCCCGTGGCGCAGTGGTCGGGTGACTGGTCGGCGGCGTCGGGTGCGGCGCTCGCCGCGGAGATCGCGGCGGCGGTGCGCGGCGGCGGGGCGGGTGCCCCCGGTACATCGGGAATCCCCGCGGGCCCGACCGCACTGGTGGTCGCCAACGATCAGATGGCGCTGGGCATCATCTCGGGGCTGGCGGGCGAGGGCATCCGCGTTCCTGAAGACCTTTCGATCGTCGGATTCGACGACAACACCGACGCGGCCTACTACCGTCCGGCTCTCACCACGGTGCGCATCGACGCCGAGGGGGAGGCGCGGCGAAGCGTCGCCG
>JBQCJQ010000301.1:0-2362 GCA_051952615.1 Humibacter sp. | reverse complement strand
GCACGAGTTCGACGGCGTGGATGCGCCGCGGCGGCACCGTCTCGCTGCTCGTCGTCAGCAGCCCGAATCCGATGCGCACACCCTGGTCGCTGCCCGCGATGTTGTAGCGCAGGGCTTTGGTGAACCGGCGGATGTACAGCCCGCCCAGGCTCAGCACGATCGGGAAGATCAGGATGATCAGCCACGGCCGCCCCGTCAGGGTTCCGCCGATCATCGCGAGCACGATGAGGATCAGCGCGATGCTCGGGCCGCTCAGCAGCAGTGATCCGGCGAGTCGGCCTGGATGCATGCGCACCACGGATGCCAGGGGTGCGGCATCCGGATCGAGATCGGCGGGACGCAGGATGAACTCGTCGACGCGATCCGCGATGAGGTCGCGCGCCGAGGCGCGATCGGGGGCGGACGTCTGGTCGCCGGTCGGGTAGCGCGCGCCTTCGACCGGGGCTGCTTCAGCAGGGCCGGCGGCGCGCGCCTCCTCCGCCATCACGCCCGACGCCAGCCGCAAGATCTCGCGCCGCAGCGTCTCGGTGACGCTCGACGGCAGGTAGGCCAGGTCGAGGTTGGCGTCGTGGCCTGCGACCACGATCTCGAGCTTCGCGGCGCCGAAGAGCCTTGCGAAGACCGGTCGGTGCACGTTGATGCCCTGGATGCGGTCGAGCCTCGCCTTGCGCTCCTGTCTGCGAAGGATGCCGCTGCGCAGTTCGACCGCCTGATGCGTCACCCGGAATGTCTGCACCCGCCACGAGAGGGCGAACACGCCGACGCACGCCGCGATCACGACGACGGCGATGCCGATCGCCGGCAGCTCGAGGTTGTGGTTGACGATCGCATCGATCGGATCGCCTGAGGGGTAGTCGGGCGTTCCGAGCACGAAGTTGATGATGCGCTCGCGCAGGTTCGCGATGATGATGCCGACGATCGCGATGATGGCGATGCCGCCGCGCAGCAACGGCGTCGCCTTGTGCATGCGGTGCCACTCGCCGTCGGCGAGTCCCGTGGCGGCGGTGAACGACTCGGTCACGACGAGCTCAGAGCCCCGTCCTGCGCGACTCCGCCAGCTCGACGAGACGGTCGCGCAACCAGGCGGCATCCGTGTCGACGAGTCCTGGAATCGAGACCCTGCTCGACGCCGCCGCCGTAACGAATCGCAGCTCGGCCAGGCCGAGGATGCGGTCGATCGGCCCGCGCTCGATGTCGAGCAGCTGCATGCGTCCGTACGGCACGGCCACGAAACGCTGGAACATGATGCCGCGGCGGATGAGCAGGTCATCGTCACGCAGCTGGTACCCGATCGCCTTGGCACGACGCGGTGCGATGATCAGCTGCACGATCGCGATGGCGACGATGATCACGAGCGCGATCCACGCCCACGACCAGCCGAGCCCGAGCCAGGCGAACAGCGCGATCGCCGCACCGATCACACCCCCGATGAGGGAGCTCACCAGAACGACGACCACGTATTTCGGCGATACCCGACGCCACTGCGCGGCCACGTCAAGTCGTTGCGACACTGTGCTCCCCGCCTCTGATTCGGTGCACACCATCGTACTGAGCACGGCTGGAGCTGCGCGCTGGAGCTAGGAGCGAAGGGCCCGCGCGAACGCAACAGCGCCACTTGCGCTCTATTGCGCCAGTCGTGCTGGCGCGGTCAAGCGCAAATGGCGCTGTTGCGGGTCAGCCCGGCTCCGAACGAGGGCCGAACCGAGGAGGGCGCGAGCCCGGGAGGGGCTACGCCTGGGCGATGCGCACCATGTTGCCGGCTGGGTCGCGCACCGCGAAGTCGCGCACACCCCAGAACTGGTCGGTGGGCTCCTGCACGACCTCGGCACCGAACGACGCGGCCACCTTCTCGAATGTGGCGTCGAGGTCATCCGAACGGAACTGCACCATCTGCAGCTCCCCCTTGGCGAGGAGGGCCGCGACGGCATCCCCGTTCTCCGGCGATCGTCCGGCGTGCGGCTGCTCGAGGACGATCTCGACCTCCGGCTGGCTGTCGGTGACGAGTGTGATCCAGCGGAAGCCGCCGTTGGCGACCTCGTTGCGCACGGTCAGGCCGAGGGTGTCACGGTAGAAGGCAAGGGCGGCATCCGGGTCGTCGACCACGATGTGCACGCCGCTGAGTGAAGTTGACATGCCTCAAAGCTAGGCGCGGGATGCCGCTGGCGCTTCTCCGAAACTGCTCACTTGGGTGCCCTCGCCGTTGCGCGTGATGCGTGGCCGGGTGAGCACCATGACCTGGCACGGTGAGAACAGCCTCAGCTCATCGTGGTTGCGAGCCCGGTAGTCCGTCGGGGACTCGCCGACCAGCTCGGTGAACTTGCTGGAGAACGAACCAAGGCTTGTGCAGCCGACGGCGAAGCAG
>JBQCJQ010000300.1:0-5973 GCA_051952615.1 Humibacter sp. | reverse complement strand
CGTATTCGAAGTGGAAGGTTCGCGCGACGCGCACCGGGCCGCGCGACCCGTCCCGAGGGCCGACGACCGTGAAGACCCCTTCGATCCCGTCGAGGGAACGCGCCGTGCTCACGGTGCGAAATCGGTGTTCCCCCGGATGCCCGGCCAGCAGTCGAAGACGATAGATGCCGTCTCCGTCGTAGAAGCCCGGAACATCCATCGTCCCGGCTGGCGTCTCGACGATCGCTCGGAAGGCGACGTCGGTGAACGGGTTGCCGTGGGAGGGCCCGTCCAACGACAGCTCGAAACGCTCGAACAGCGAGACCGTCGGGTTCCAGCTGGCCGGAGCGGAGCCGCGTACGACGGATTCGCTCTCGTATGTCTGTTTCGGCGCAGGCCTGGATGCACGCACGACCGGCTCATCCGTCGGCTCCTCCGGAGGCATCTCGGACAGAGCCGTCAACAGTTCCTCGGCCCCGCGCGGGTCATCGGAGAAGTTCTCCGAGGTGGCGATCACCAGCCCGATCGAACGACCGCCGAGCATCATCTGCATCGCCGGGTCCTGCAGCTCGGGCAGTTGCTGGCGCAGCAACGCCCGCGCCCCCGGGTGGCGGAGAACGACCCCGAGTGCAGTGTCCGGCGAGAAGCCGCCGGGAGAGGAGACGATGGTCACGGGCTATCCCTTCACGGACCCGGCGAATGCGCCGGATACGAAGTAGCGCTGAAAGAGCAGGTACACGATGAGCACCGGCAGCATGGTCATGATGGTGAAAGCGTTGATCGGCCCGTACGAGCTCGTGAACTGCGACGTGAGCCCCTGGATCGCGAGCGGCACGGTCCACGAGCTCTGGTCCTGCAGCAGCACTAGCGCCATTCCGTACTCGTTCCAGGTGGCGATGAAGTCGAGGATGAACAACGCGGCGAGCGCCGGCCCGGAGAGCGGCAGGATGATCTGCCAGAACAGCCGGAAGTAGGAGGCGCCGTCCATGCGCGCGCTTTCGTCCAGCTCCTCGGGAATCTGGCGGAAGAAGCCGTAGAGGATGAACGTCTGATACGGAAGCCCGAAGCCGATGTACGGAAGGATGACTCCGATATCGGTGCTCAGCAGACCCGCACCGTTGATGATCTGGAACAGCGGCGCGATCACAGCCTGAATCGGAACCATCGATCCGATGGCGATGGCGGCGAGCACGATCCTCCGCCGCCTGAACTTGATCCGAGCGAGGGCGAACGCGGCTGCTGCAGAGATGGCGAGGCCGATGGGCACCTTGATCAGCGCGATGATCAAGCTGTTGGCGCCGACCTGCCAGAGGTTGCCGTCCTGGATGGCTTCGGCATAGTTCCCGAAGTCCGGATGGCTCGGCAGGGAGAACACGGGCTGGCCGAGAATCTCGGGCTCGGTCTTCAACGATGTGAAGAGAATGAAGACGAGCGGCAAGCACCAGATGATCAGGGTGATGAACAGCCCGAGCCAGAGCCCGACGCGCACGTAGTCGCGGCCTCGGGAACCGAATCGGCGTTGGCGCCGAGTGGTGTCGCGGGTCACTGTTGCGCGGTCGATGAGCGCGGTCATCGGTCCTCCTGCCTGGCAGTCCACGCCATGTAGGGAATGACGATGGCGAAGGTGATCACGAGCAGCACGACCGCGGTGGCGTTGCCGGCACCGTACTGGTGATTCACGAGCGATTGCGTGTACGACCAGAGCGCGAGCACCTGGGTCTGCTGAGCGGGCCCTCCGTTGGTCATCCCGACGATCAAGTCGAACACCTTGATCGAACCGATGAACGTGAGCACCGTCACGACGACCATCGTCGGCCGGAGCGCGGGAAGGGTCACATTGCGGAACACCTGCCATGAGTTCGCCCCGTCGATGCGAGCCGCCTCGATGTGCTCGTTCTGCACACCCTGCAGCCCCGCGAGGAAGAGAACCATGTTCGTTCCCACCGACTGCCAGATGAATGCGACGAAGACGGAGTAGAGCGCGATGTTCTGGTCGCCGAGCCATTGGATGTCGGAGAGCCACGGCAGTCCGAGGGCCTTGCCGAGACTCTCGCCGATGCCGTAGTTGGGGTTGTAGATCCAGCGCCACATGTTGGCGACGGCAATCGATGCGAGCACCCCTGGGATGTAGAACACCGAACGGAAGAGGTTGCGTCCGAGCAGGCGTCGGTTGAGGGCGACAGCGAGGAGCAGGCTTATTCCGAGCGGGAAGATCAGGGAGAGGATGACCCAGATCACCGAGTTGCCGAACGCCCGCCAGAACACCGGGTCCTCGGTGAAGATGTGGACATAGTTGTCGAATCCCACGAAGACCTGCGGAACGCCCTGGAAGCCGTTCCACGAGAAGAAGCTGAGCCGGATCGACTCGAACATCGGCACGATCACGAAGATCACATATGCCACGAGTGCGGGGGCGAGGAACGGCAGCGCCCGCAAGAACAGCGATCGTCGGGCGCGGCGCCGCCGGGGTGGGGACGTCGTACTGGTCATGAGGTGCTCTCCGTCGAGATCCGGGTGACGACGGGTCGGAGGAGTCCCGTCCCCTCCGACCCGTCAGTGCTCACTTGTTGTTCTTGAGGAATGTCTGGAACTGGGATCCGGCGTCGGAGGGCTTGATGTCGCCGCTCGCCACGCCATTCTGAATCCGCCAGTACTCCGTGACGTTGTTCAGGCTGAACGCTTGGTCGTTGAACTCATAGAGCCCCTTGGCGTTCGCAATCAGGCCGTTCCACGTCTTGTTCAGCTCGTCCTGTTTGGCGGGGTCGATCTTCACGTTGGTGTTGACCGGGCGCGTGCCCGCGACGTCGAGGTTGATCTTCTGAGCTTCCGGACTCATGAGGTAGTCGAGGAACTCCGCAGCCTGATCCGGGTGCTTCGAGGTCGGGCTGATGTAGTTGTTCGACGTGTCGCCGTAGAGCTCGCCGGTGCCGGTCGGAAAGAGGAAGACGCCGACTTTGCTGATGTCGACCTTGTCTCCGAGCAACACCGTCGGATACCAACTGCCCTCGATGACCATTGCGGCCTTGCCGGTTTCAAACAGGTTGTCGGCCTCCGAGTCGGAGAGGCTCGCCCAGCTCTTCACGAGGTACTTGTGCGACCACATCGCGAACTCGTCGTAAGACTTCGTGACGCACGGAGTGGTTGCCCAGTCAGCCTTGGTGGCGACAAGGGCGTTGTAGGTTTTGACCCCGCACTTCGTCATCAGCACGTTGTCCAGCCACCGCATGAGATGCCAGTTCACCGTGCCACCGAAGGTGATCGGCGTGATCCCCGCGTCCGAGAGCTTCTGCGCGTCAGCCACGAGTTCCTCGTAGGTCGTGGGGACTGAGGTGATGCCGGCCTTGGCGAACAGATCCTTGCGGTAGTAGATGCCGGCGCCCGAGTATCCGGACGGTACCCCGTTGTAGCCGCCGTATTGCTTGACGGTGCTCATCGACGAGGCGGGGATCTCCTTCTCCCAGCCGTACTTCTTGTAGTACTTCGTGAGATCGAGGCTGCCGCCGGCCTTGACGTACTCGCCCCCGATGCCGAGACCGCCCCACGACCAGTAGACGTCCGGAGCGGCGGAGCTTCCGAGCGAGGTGCGCAGCGCCTGCTTGAGACCGTCCGTCGAACGGTCCTGCACCTTGAGCTCGATGTTGGGGTACTTCTTTTCGAAGCCCGCAACCGTCTCGGCCCACGCCTTCTTCGTCGCGGGGTTCGTGTCGGTGAGTTTCCAGTAGGTGATCGTCACCTTGTCGGACTCGCTTGGAGTAGAGCAAGCGGCGAGGCCGCCCGCCAAGAGGCCGGCGGCGACCAGCGCTGCCACTGCCCGTCTGATGCGCATCGTTGCGTCCCTTCACTGCTGCGTGCAGGACATCCTGAGCCATGTGTCCTGGATCGGCAGAATGCCGAATGGTGACCATTGTGTGATCGTTCGCCTACGTTGTCAAGTGAGGCCGTTTTCTCTGTAAATCAGCGTAAGCGATCGATCGCCTATTGGGGCCGGAGGCGATCGATGCCATACGGGGTTTATGGTTGGCATATGGCCGCAGCGACTCCGCCGACACCGCCCCGCCCTCGCCTGCGCGATGTTGGTCGCGTCGCGGGTGTCTCACCCCAGACCGTCTCGCGATTTCTCGCCGGGAAGGGCTACGTCAGCGATCAGACACGGGTCCGCATTCAAGGCGCGATCGATGCGCTCGGGTATCGACCCAATCGCATTGCGCGCAGCCTGCATCAGACACGCACCGACATGATCGGTGTGCTCACCGCCGGCGATCCCACGTACGGTGCTGCTCAGACCTTCGCGGGCGTCAGCGCAAGCGCGCACGCTGCTGATGTTGCTCTCATCACGACACACCTCGAGCAAGGCGAACGGTTTCTGGCCGACGAGGGACGCAGGGCCATCGAGCGCATGCTGTCGATGCGTGTCGATGCGATCATCATCACGGCCCGGGTCGAGGGCCTGGAAGACATCATCAACGAGATCGTCCGCGGCGAGGTTCCCGTCGTGGTCGTCGCGGGTCAGCCCCGCGCGAAGAGCGACACGGTGCTCGTCGACTCGTTTTCCGCCGGAGTTCTCGTGATGGATCACCTCCTCGAGCTCGGCCACGAGCGGATCGTCTACCTGGCCGGACCTGAAGACAGCGACGAGTCCCGCGAGCGCGAGCGCGCCTACCACCAGGCCATGGCCGGCGCATCCCTCGCAGCACTGCCCCCGATCCTCGCCGGCGACTGGACGTCGGATGCCGGCTATCGTGCGGGCGAGATCACCGACATGACGCGCTTCACTGCGGTCTTTTCGGGCAACGACGAACTCGCACTGGGCTTCATGGCGGCGGCGAGGGAGAAGGGACTGTCAGCACCGGAAGACTTCTCCATCGCCGGCGTCGACGACATGCCAGAGGCACGTTACTTCGCGCCGCCTCTCACCACCGCGCGTCTCGACTTCGTCAAGCTCGGTCATGCGGCATTCGAGATGGCGCAGAACGAAGTCACCGGCGGTCGTGGTCAGCCTCGCGTTCTGATCGAACCCGAACTCGTGGTCAGAGCATCGTCTCGACCACCGCGCACCTAGGCGAGCCCGACTTGCTTGAGCGCTTTGCGGTCACTCTGACCATCCTCCGGAGCGATCTCATCGATCACGATCGGGATGCCCGGCCCGACCGCGAGCCAACTCAATCCGTCCTTGTGCGCAACGGCGACAACATCGCTGGACCCGTCGCGTAACAGCGTGCGGATGCGCCCCAACGTCTCGTTGCCCTGCGCCTGGTCAAGGGTGAAGCGCTGCTTCCCGTAGCGAATGACATGCGCAACCGTGCTGGTCGGCAGCCCGTCAATGTTTGTTCGCGAGTCTTCTCGTAGCTCTGCCATGGCACGAACGTAGGCGTCTTGGGCGTCGGCCACCATCGGGTTGACAGGATGACGCGAGTCGGTCTCTGAGAGGCAAGGGCGCTACGGTGGCTGCCGGTCAGAAGGCGCGGCTTTCCGCGACCGTCTCCGCCGCCTCCTGGAAGTCTGCGATGGCGCCGCCATGGTCTCGGGCCCAGTCGGTGAGGGTTTCGATGGGGTCGATGAGGGTCCGGCCGAGGTCGGTCAGGAGGTATTCGACATGCCGCGGGGCGTCGGCGTGGCGCTCCACCAGACCGTAGTTCTGGAGTCGGCGCAGCGTCTGAGTGAGCACTTTGCGAGAGATGCCGCCAATGAGATCGATCAGCTCGCCGTGCCGGCGCGGCTGCTGACTGAGCGCGTGGAGCACGAGCACGCTCCACTTGTTGGAGATGATCTCGATCGCCAAACGGGTGGGGCAGTCGGCGAGAAAGACGTTTCCGGCCGTGTTCTGCATGCGTTCCACGGTACCTGGAGGTAACCGACGGCTTCGTAACGTGATGAATCGGGCAATGAACCGTCACCGATACAAGGGAGCAATGCCATGCCACGAGTTGTCGTCTTCGACGAATTCGGCGGACCGGAGGTGCTGCGGATCGTCGACGAGCCGGTCGTCGAGCCGGC
>JBQCJQ010000299.1:0-2610 GCA_051952615.1 Humibacter sp. | reverse complement strand
GGGCGTCGAAGAGCGTTCGCGCGAAGTCGATGCTGCCGATCACGTGCAGTTCCCGGTGCCGGTCACGGAGGGCGTCCACCTCGGCGAGCACGTCCGAGCCCAGCAGCGTCGAGCCCGCCCAGGTCAGGTCGACGTCACGGCGGGACGCGACGTACTTCGGGATGCGGTCGAACAGCTCCCCGATCACGTTGTCGGTGTGCATCGGCCAGTATCCGGCGAAGATCTCATAGGTGCGGCGACCGAGAAGCAGGGCATCCATCTCGGCCATCCCGGCGATCACCTCGTTGCCGACGACCTCGTCGGTCACCGGCGCCTGCCAACCCCCGAACCGGAAGCCGTCGGTCGGGTCCTCGTCGGGGCCGCCGGGCGCCTGCTGCACGCCGTCGAGCGTGCTGAAGAGGTCGATGTGGATGCGTCCGCGTGCGTCTGCCATGGTGATCCCCCGCTCTGCCTCACCCCAGGGTCGCACCATGCCGGCTCGACCGACACCCCTGTCGCCGACTCCGCCGCGCGGACACCTGCTCCGATCGCCAGGACCGACGACGCGCTCAGTCGCGCACGAGCACCAGGGTCACGTTGTGCCCGCCGAACCCGAACGCATTGACGAGGCCGGCGCGGGCATCCACCCGCCGTGCCTCGCCTGTGACGACATCGACCTCGATGTCGGGACCGACCTCCGTCGTGCCTGCGGTGGGAGGCACCACGCCGGTCTGAAGCGACCGAACGGCGGCCAGCGTTCCGAGGGCCCCCGCCGCGCCGAGTAGGTGACCTGTCATCGACTTCGTCGCGGTCACCGCCGTGCCGTCCCCGAGCGCCGCGGCGAGCGCCCGCGCCTCGTTGACGTCGCCGAGCTCGGTGGAGGTCGCGTGCGCCTGCACGAAACCGACATCGCTCGCCGCGACACCCGACGACGTCAGCGCGAGGCGCATCGTGCGCTCCTGGTTCTTCGGGTCGGCCGCGACGATGTCGAAGGCGTCCGAGGTGAGCGCAGCACCCTCGACGAAGACATCCGGATGCCTGCCCCGCGCGATCGCGTGCTCCTCCGCTTCGAGCACGAGCATGGCGGCGCCCTCGCCGAGCACGAACCCGTTGCGGGTCACGTCGAAGGGTCGCGACGCGCGCTGGGGGTCGTCGTTGTCGCGGCTCAGCGCCCTGGTCTGGGCGAGGGATGCCAGGGTGAGACCCGTCACGCACGACTCGGTTCCCCCGACGAGCACGACATCGGCCGAGCCGGAGCGGATCATCTCCCACCCCATGAGCACCGCCTCCGAACCGGATGCGCACGCGCTCACCGGCGCCCTCGCCCCGGCCCGTGCGCCGAGATCCATCGAGAGCCATGCGGCGGGACCGTTGGCCATCATCATCGTCACCGTGTGCGGATTCACCCGACGAGGCCCTCGGTCGTCGAGCAGCGCCTGCTGCTCGAGCGTGGTGTGCAGCCCGCCGATGGCGGAGCCGACCACGACGGCGAACCGGTCGGGATCGTGGTCGGTGATGCCGGCATCCGCCCAGGCCTCGCGCCCGGCCACGATCGCCAGCTGCTCAGCCGGGTCGGTGCGGCGACGCAGCTTCACCTCGAGCTCGTCCGCGTACCCGGGCGCGACCAAGCCTGCGATGCGCACCGGCAGCTCCTGCGCCCATGCCTCCTCGATCAGGGCGACGCCGGAGCGACCGGCGACGAGCGAACTCCAGGTGCTGGGGGCATCCGATCCGACGGGGGTGATCGCACCGAGACCGGTGACTGCGACGCGTCGGAACTGTTGACTCACGCATCCGATTATCCCGCCGGTACGCTGAACGGCTGGGGCGGCCGTCTCGCCTCGGAAGGCAGGAACGAGGGATGCGCGCCGCGATCGTCACCAGCCTGGAGGGTCCCGACGCGGTTCACGTCGTCGACGACTTCGCCGAGCCGCCCGCAACACACGAGCGCGCGAACGGCGCACGACTGCTGATCGAGGTGCGGACGGCAGGACTGTCGGTGATCGACCTGCTGCAGTCACGCGGGCTCTACCAGTACGGCACGGCTCCGCCCTACGCGACGGGGAGCGAGATCGCCGGCGTCGTTCTCGAAGCGGATGACGCAACAGGGTTCGCACCGGGTGACAGGGTCGGCTCGATCGTGTTCTGGGGAGGTGCCGCACAGCGGTGCGTCGCTGCGCCGGACTACACCGTGCGCCTTCCGGAGTCCATGTCGTTCGAGCAGGGAGCGAGCGTCTACCTGAACTACTCGACAGCCTGGTACGCGTATCACCGAGCTCGAGTCGAGGCCGGCCAGACGGTGCTCGTGCACGGCGCTGCAGGTGGGGTCGGGTCGGCGGTCTGCGATCTGGCCGAGGCGTTCGGCGCGAAGGTGATCGCGGTCGTCTCATCGGACGAGAAGGAGGCCGTGGCACGTGCATCCGGAGCATGGGAGGTCGTGCGCAGCGACGCTGACTGGTTGGGGCGCGTGAAGCAGCTCACGGACGGCCGCGGAGTGGATGTCGTGCTCGACCCCGTCGGCGGCGATCGTTTCACCGACTCGCTGCGGGCGCTCCGCACCGGTGGGGTGCTCGTCGTCATCGGGTTCGTCGGCGGCGACATCCCTCAGCTCAAGGTGAACCGGCTGCTGCT
>JBQCJQ010000298.1:0-2244 GCA_051952615.1 Humibacter sp. | reverse complement strand
CTTCGCCTGGCTTGCGCCGTCGCCAGAGGCAAGCTCCGCGGCTTCCGCCTCGGTGATCACGCCGGCGTGGAGCGCCCAGGGCACCGGATCGGAAGCGTCGACGAGGGCGTCGATATCAACGCCGCCGTCGTGGGGACCGCTCCGGGATTCGCCGGCCCAACGCACGATAGCTTCACCCGAGTTCCGCGGAATCACGCGGAACTTCGGGGTATCGGGCTTCGGGTAGCGGGCGACCGGCATGAGCGACGGAAGCATCGGAGGCGAAATTTGCGCAATTTGCGCGGGTTCTGAACAAATTTCCCCGGATGTCTTGTGGACCGACCGAACCTGCGAATAACCTCCACAACGTGACCCCCGGTCGCGCCACATACACGGGGTGTGTGGGCGGTTCGGGGACTTCAATGGGGAGGTAATCGTGCAATATCGCCATGCTTCTGAGACGGACGATTCGACAGGTGGTTCACAGCTCTCCCGGCGGCTGTTTCTCGGCGCCGGAGCGGCAGTCGCCGCCGGAGCCAGCTTGGGTGTGGGGCTGGCCTCGCCCGCGTTCGCCGCAACCGGCGCGCCGGGCAAGCCGGGGGGAGAAAGCGTCTTCGGGCCGGTCGCTGTGCCAGGCACGGGAACGGGGGCCTCGTATGCCCGCGCGGTGCGGCTGACCGCCGGACAACCCGCGGGTACGTCGCAATCGATCATCGCCACGTATCAGAGCTTCACGGCGTTCCCGCTCTTCCGTAGCGACGACAACGGCCGCACCTGGCGGCAGATCGGCAAGGTGCCCATCACCGGTTTCGCCCTGCAGCCGTTCCTGTACGAGCTGCCGCGCGACTTCGCCGGCTACGCGAAGGGCACCCTGCTCTTCGCGTGCAACTCGTGGGGCAACAGCTTCAACAGCACCAACATCCAGCTTTACGCCAGCACCGACCAGGGCCTCACGTGGAAGTTCCTCAGCACCGTGGCTGTGGGTGGTCCGCCGAACACGACCAACGGGGCGACGCCGGTGTGGGAGCCGTTCCTGCTGCTGAACAACAACAACCTGATCTGCTACTACTCCGACCAGCGCGACCCGAACTATGGCCAGAAGCTCTCCCACCAGACCAGCACCGATCTGATCAACTGGGGCCCCGTCGTCGACGACGCGACGGGAACGTCGTACGCGGAACGGCCGGGCATGACCACCGTCGCCCGGCTCAGGGGCGACCTGTGGATCATGACCTACGAGTTCGGCGAGCCCGACGACCCCGCCCACCCCGACCAGAACAACTACACGTACCACGTGCACTACCGGCTCGCGAAGGATCCCGAGTCGTTCCGGTTCTCGCAAGACACCCCGCTGGTCACCCCCGACGGGATCGCACCGAACGGAGCACCCGTGGTCTCGTGGGCCGACACGGGAGACGCGAACGGAGTGATCGTCGTCACGGACAACGACGACAAGCCCTTCCTGATCAATCGCGACCTCGGTGACCCGACCAAGTGGAGCAGGCTGGACTCGCCGATGCCCGCGGGCTACAGCCGGCAGACCATCCCGCTCGACGGCCCCGGAAGCCCCAACAACCGCGGCCTGATCTTCGTCATCACCGGAGCGCAGTACAACCAGTCATCACCGATGGAAGCAGGTATCGTCTCCGTACTCGGCTGACCAGCCGCACAAGCTGACCAACCGCACAAGAGGAGCGCCGGATCTCGATGAATTCGCGGTCCGGCGCTCCTTGTTCATGCGGCGAGATCGGTCTCGAGAAGGCGCAGCCAGACTTCGCTGATGGTGGGGTACGAGGGTACGGCGTGCCAGAGGCGGTCGATGGTGACCTCACCGACGATCGCGATGGTGGCGGAGTGCAGCAACTCGGCGACATCCTGACCGACGAAGGTCGCACCGACGACGACACGACGGCGCTCGTCGATCACGAGCTTAGCGCGCCCGGTGTAGCCGTCGGCATGGAGCCTCGCCCCACTCACCGCCCCGAGATCGTATTCGACGGTGCGGACCTCGAGGCCTGCTCGACGGGCCTGTTCTTCGGTGAGTCCGACGGCGGCGACCTCCGGGTCGGTGAAGATCACGCGGGGGACAGCCCCGTGATCGGCGGTGGCGACATGTCGTCCCCAAGTCTCGGCCTGAAGTACGTCGCCGTTCAGCCGTGCGGCGATCGCCTCGCCCGCCGCACGGGCTTGGTACTTGCCCTGATGAGTCAGCAACGCGCGCCCGTTGACGTCTCCGACCGCGTAGAGCCAGTCCGTTCCATCGAC
>JBQCJQ010000297.1:0-8166 GCA_051952615.1 Humibacter sp. | reverse complement strand
GCATGACGTCGAGCGACAGCACGAGCACCTGGGCCCCGAAGCGGTGCGCGATCTCGGTGAGCAGCTCGGGCCGGGCGATCGCGGCGCTGTTCACGCCGATCTTGTCCGCCCCGCTGGCCAGCAGCCTCGCGACGTCGTCGACGCTGCGCACTCCCCCGCCGACGGTGAGCGGGATGAACACCTGCTCCGCTGTGCGTCGCACCACCTCGTAGGTCGTGGCCCTTCCCTCGACGGTCGCCGTGACGTCGAGGAAGGTGAGCTCGTCTGCGCCTTGCTCGTAGTACTTCGCCGCCAGCTCGACGGGGTCTCCCGCATCGCGCAGGCCGCGGAAGTTCACGCCCTTCACGACCCGGCCGTCCGCCACGTCGAGGCACGGGATGACGCGGATGGCGAGCGACACGGTCAGAGCCTCGCAGCGTGGATCGGCGTGACGAGAATCGCCCGTGCGCCGAGCTCGTAGAGGTCGTCCATGATGTGGTTCGTGCGGAGCCTCGGCACCATGGCGCGCACGGCCACCCAGCCGGAGTCGCGCAGCGGCGAGATGGTCGGCGACTCGACACCGGGCGTGAGCGCGACCGCACGTTCGATCAGGTGCGAAGGCAGGTCGTAGTCGATGAGCACGTATTGCCTGGCGACCATCACACCCTGCAGACGACGGTGCAGCGTCGCGAGTCCCGCGGCGGGCTCGCCGGGCGCGCCGATCAGCACGGCCTGCGACTTGAGGATGACCGGGCCGAAGATCTCCAGGCCCTGCTTGCGCAGGGTCGAGCCGGTCTCGACGACGTCTGCGACGGCATCCGCGACACCGAGGCGCACGGCGGACTCCACGGCGCCGTCGAGCCGCACGAGGGTGACCGAGACTCCTGCCTCTCGCAGGAACGCGCCGACGAGGCCGTCGTAGCTGGTGGCGACCCTGAGGCCCTCGAGCTCGCTCAGCTCGGAGAACTTGCCGGCGGGTCCGGCGAAGCGGAAGGTCGATGCTGCGAACCCGAGCTCGTCGATCTCGCGCGCGGGTGAGCCGGAGTCGAGCATCAGGTCGCGGCCGGTGATGCCGACGTCGAGCGCTCCGCTGCCGACGTAGGTGGCGATGTCGCGTGGTCTCAGGTAGAAGAACTCGACGTCATTCGCCTGGTCGACGACGATGAGTTCCTTGGGGTCTCTTCGGCCGTTGTAGCCCGCTTCGGCGAGCATCAGGGCGGCGGTCTCCGACAACGAGCCCTTGTTGGGCACGGCGATCTTCAGCATGGTCTGCTGGTCTTCCTCACGTGTGGTGTAGCGGTCTGTGCCATCGAAACGTCTGCGTCATCGAGACGCGTGACGTCACAGATGTCGGTACACGTCCTGCAGCGTGAGGCCCTTGGCAAGCAGGAGCACCTGGAGGTGGTAGAGCAGCTGGGAGACCTCTTCGGCCGTCTCGTCGTCGCTCTGGTACTCGGCCGCCATCCACACCTCGGCGGCCTCTTCGACGATCTTCTTGCCGATGGCGTGGATGCCCGCATCAAGCTCTTTCACCGTGCCTGAGCCCTCTGGGCGGCTCTCAGCCTTGATGGCGAGCTCGGCGAACAGGTCGTCGAAGGTCTTCACGGGTCCAGGTTATCGCGACTGGTGCAGGTGCTTCGCCGCGGTGTCGCGCAGCAGCGCGATCTGGGTCGCCGGATGCTCTGCGCGGAACACGCTGGAGCCCGCGACGAACGTGTCGGCTCCCGCCTCAGCCGCGGTGACGATGGTCTCCTCGGTGATGCCTCCGTCGACCTGTAGCCAGACGTCCAGTCCCCGTGCCGTCACGGCCTCCCGCAGCGTGCGCAGCTTCGGCATCGTCTCCGCCATGAAGCTCTGGCCGCCGAACCCCGGCTCGACGGTCATCACCAGCACCTGGTCGAACTCGTCGAGGACCTCGAGGAGGTCATCCGCCGTCGTTCCGGGCTTGAGCGCGATGCCGGCCCTGGCGCCGATCGCGCGGAGCCGCCGTGCAAGGGCGATCGGGTCGGCTGCCGCCTCGGCGTGGAACGTCACCGAGTAGGCGCCGAGCTCCGCGTAGCCGGGCGCCCAACGGTCGGGGTCGTCGATCATGAGGTGCACATCGAGCGGGATCTCCGCCACATCCTGGATGCGCCCCACCATCTGCGGCCCGAACGTGAGGTTCGGCACGAAGTGGTTGTCCATCACGTCGACGTGCACGAGATCGGCCGTCGCGATGCGGTCGAGTTCGCTCTGCATGTTGACGAAGTCGGCGGCCAGGATGCTCGGATTGATGCGGGCCACGAGGTCGGTGCTGGTCATTCGGCTTTCTCCAGGAGCGTGATGAACATGGCGTCGGTTCCGTGACGGTGCGGCCACAGCTGCACCTGCGCGGCATCGCCTGCGAGGTCGAGCGGCTCACGAGCGATCGACTGCACCACCTCGCGCGTCGGCAGCTCGCGGAGCGCGCCGGGATGACGCTTCAGGGCATCGCTGACGGCGATCCGTGTCTCGGCGAGGTGTGGCGAGCACGTGATGTAGCAGAGCAGCCCGCCCGGCTTCAGCGCCTTGATCGCCGAGTCGATGAGCGCGGCCTGCAGCCTCGAGAGCTCCGGCACGTCGCGGGGGGTCTTGCGCCATCGCGCTTCCGGGCGGCGCCGGAGCGCACCCAGGCCGGTGCACGGGGCGTCGAGCAGCACGCGGTCGTAGCGTCCGGGCTCCTCGTCTCCCACCGTCGTGCCGTCGCGCTCCGTGAGCCGAACGGCGGACGCGGCGGGCTCGACGGCACGTCGCACGAGTTCGAGCCTCGCGGGAACGAGCTCGTTGGCGACCAACGTGACGCCGCACTCCTTCGCGACCGCGGCGAGCACGGCGGCCTTGCCGCCAGGACCGGCGCACAGGTCGAGCCAGGTCTCCCCCCGCTCGACCTCGCGTGCCGCGATCAAGGCCTGTGCCGCCAGCTGCGAACCCTCGTCCTGCACCCGCACCGCGCCGTTCGTGCTGCGCACGATCGCGGCCGGGTCTCCCCCCGACGAGACGAACCCGATCGGCGAGTACGTGTCGCGCATGGCGTCCGTCGGCACCTCGGCCAGCCCGGGGAGCGCGACGAGGTTGACCTTCGGCGCTTCGTTGTCGGCGGCGAGCAGGTCATCGAGCTCGTCTTCGCGGCGTTCTGCGGCGAGTGCGTGCCGCAGGGCGCGCACGATCCAGGCCGGATGCGAGGTGAGCGCTGCGAGCGTGTCGTCGTCGCCGGTCGTCGCGGCGGCGACGCGGGTGCTCCACACGCCGGGCTTCGTGCGCGCGATCGTCCTGAGCACGCCATTGGTGAATCCGACGGCCGACCGCGATGCAGCGCCGCGCACGAGCTCGACCGTCTCGTAGACGGCGGCGTGCCCGGGCGTGCCGAGCGTCAGCAGCTGATGGCAGCCCAGGCGCAGGGCGTCGAGCACCGGCGGGTCGATCTGATCGACGGGGCGCTTGGCGGCGAGCTCGATCACACGGTCGTAGTAGCCCTGCAGGCGCAACGTGCCGTAGGTGAGCTCGGTGGCGAGAGCGGCGTCGGAGGGGGCGAGTTTGGCTCGATCCAGTCTCACGGGCAGAAGCAGGTTGGCGTAGGCATCCGAGTCGCTCACCGCGCGCAGTACGTCGAAGGCGACGGAGCGCGCCGACACCTTCGAGCCTCGTGAGTCGTTCACGATGCGACCTCCGCCCTCGAGCCGGACGGAAGCCCGCGCATCCAGTCGGCGCCCGGCATGGCGCGCTTGCCCGCCGGTTGCACCGCCACGAGCTCGAGAGGCGTCGTTCCGGTGCCGACGAGTGCCCGTGAGCCGCTCAGCACGAGCTCGCCCGGTGGGAGGGACGCTGCGCCGGAGCGGGATGCCGAGAGCACCTTGACCCGCGTGTCGCCCATCACGAAAAACGCGCCGGGCTCGGGGGTGACGCCACGGATGCGCGCGTACACGGCGCCGGCATCCGCCGACAGGTCGAGCCGCGCGTCGTCGATCGTGAGCTTGGGCGCGAGCGTGGATTCGCCGACCTGCGGACGCGCGACGGCCGTTCCCTCCGCGATTCCGTCGACGACCCGCTCGACGAGGGCAGCACCCTCGACGGCCAGCGCGTGCAGCAGGTCTCCGGCGGTTTCATCCGCGCCGACCTCCCGCTCGATCACGCCGTACACGTCGCCGGCGTCGAGCTCCGGCACCAGTCGGAACACGGCGGCGCCCGTTCGTGTGTCGCCCTCGATGAGGGCTCGTTGTACCGGGGCGGCGCCGCGCCAGCGAGGCAGGAGCGAGAAGTGCAGGTTCACCCAGCCATGACGAGGACCGGAGAGCAGCGGCTCGCGCACGAGCCCGCCATAGGCGACGATGACGCCGAGGTCGGGTTGCAGCTCGAGGAGGCTCGTGGTGGCCGCCGCGTCCAGCCGCGCCGTCTTCAGCACGGGAAGACCCAGCTCGGTGGCGGCGTCGGCGACCGGCGATGGAGTGAGCACGCGCCGGCGGCCCAGCGGGGCATCCGGACGGGTGACGACAGCGACGACCTCGTGAGGTCCGGCCGCGAGGGCACGCAAGGTAGGGACGGCCGGCTGGGGTGTTCCGGCGAACACGATCCTCATGCTTGTGGACTCTCCTCGCTGCGCGACACTTCGGCGCGACACTTCCTGGCGACCCTCGGGGTGAGCTTCCGGGGCCGCGTGGTGTTCCGACCGCGACGCGTCATGAGATCTCGGGGTCGTCGAACCTGACTCTGAGTGTAGGCGGCGGTCGGTAGCCCCTGTCGCCGCGCGGTCTGCGGGCCTTCGTGGCCGAACGGATGATCGTCGAGCGCAATGCTGCAGCGACCGCCGCCCCCTGCGCGTACTCGAAGCGCACGATCGCGCGCACGGCGTCCGACGCGACGGAGGCCTGCTTCGGCCCTCGCACGGACTCGACGGGCGTCGGCCCGAGAACGTCGATGAACGTGCCAGGGGACAGTGAGGCGACGGCCTCTGTGACTGCTTTCGGGGTGCCGGTGAGGGTAGCGACGCGCACGGCGGGCGGGAAGCGCAGGATGCGGCGGTCGGCGAGCTGCGCCGCCGCGTACTCCGGCTGCTTCCAGGTGGCGAGTGCGTGCGCGAGCGGGCCGGCGACGCCGACCAGCACAACGGGAGAACCGGGAGCCGCGAGGGCTGCGGCATTCGACCACCAGCGCAGGCAGTCGTCGCCGACGCTGAGCGACTCGCGCGCGAGCATCCTGTCGCCGTCGAGCAGCAGAACGGCTCGATACCCGCCTTCCGCCACGGGTTCGGCGCCGCGCGTCGCGACGATCAGGGCAGGACGGTCGTCGACGGCCGTGACCCGCCGCTCGCCGTCGGAGACCACCACGCGCACCCCTGGGAACGCTCGGCCGAGCTCCTCCGCGGTCCGGGCGCTGCCCCGTGTCACCAGACGCACCTTCGTCGCCTGGCAATTCGAGCAGGACCAGTGGGCTGCGATCGCGCCGCACCACCTGCACGACGGCGCCGCTCCGGCCGATCCGAGCCCGAGAGGCCCATCGCAGCGTTCGCAGCGTGCCGCCTGACCGCATCGAGCGCACGCCAGCACAGGGGCATACCCGGGTCGGGCCACCTGCACGAGGACGGGCCCCGAGGCAAGACCGTCTTTCGCCGCACGCCACGCTCCACCGGGAACGCGCGACGGCGTGCCGTCGCCGGACTGGGCCGTCGTCACGACGACGCGCGGCACGATCGCCGGATCGGGTGAGACAGAGGTGAGCCATCCGACCTCGACGAGACGTTCCGCCTCGACGCTGCGCGTGTGGCCTGCCAGCACGAGGGCGCATCCGCTCTGCTCCGCGCGCACGAGTGCGACGTCACGGGCGTGGGCGTAGGGGGCGAGCGGTTCGGCGTGCAGCGGGTCGGAGTCGTCCCAGATCGCGATCATGCCGAGCCGGTGTGCAGGTGCATACACCGCCGACCTGTTGCCGATGATGACGCGGGGTAACGGCTCGAGGCACCGCAGGAATGCCCGGTAGCGGTCCTGATTCGGCTGGGCGGCATCCATTCGTGCGACGACGCCGTCTGGCACCAGGTCGCCGAGCGCGGCCTGCAACTGATCGAGGTCGCGGTAGTCGGGCACGGCGACGATCGCCGTGCGGCCGGATGCCACGCAGCGCGCCGCGAGCTCCGCCAGGGTCACCGCCCATGCGCCGACCCACGTGCCCGCCCGGAGTCTCGCCAGGCGTGGCACGGCGTCGAGGGCGATGCGCTGCGAGTCGTCGATCGCGCGCCCCGGCGCATCGTCGCGATAACCGCGTGCGACGACGGGTGCGAGGTGCGGCTGTGGGCCGTCGTGCTCCGTCGCGAGCCAGGCCTTCTCGACCCGGACCATGCGCGGCGGGATGGCCAGTCTCAGCACATCGCTCGCGCTGCCCGCCGAACGGTCGGCGATCCGCCGTGCGAGGTCGGCGATCTCCGGCGTGAGCACGCGGGCGTCCGAGACCACCGACTCGATCTCGCTGAGGGCGCCGTCGAAGTCGGCGTGATCGGCGATGTCGACGATGTAGCCGGTGGCGAGTCGTCCCGCCGTGCGCAGCGGTACGGTCACCCGCACACCGGGTGCTGCGTCGTCGAGAAGCCGTTCTGGGATGGCGTAGTCGAACAGGCGGTCCAGCTGCGGAAGCGGCGTGTCGACGATCACGCGCGCGACGCGTGCGCCGGGCACTAGACGCCGGCGGCCGACCGCAGCTCGTCGACGCGGTCCAGTCGCTCCCAGGTGAAGTCGGGCAGTTCCCTGCCGAAGTGCCCGTACGTCGCGGTCTGCGCGTAGATCGGGCGCAGCAGGTCGAGGTCGCGGATGATCGCCGCCGGCCTCAGATCGAAGACCTCGCGGATGGCCGACGTGATGCGCTCGTCGGGCAGGTGACCCGTTCCGAACGTCTCGACGTAGAGGCCGACGGGCGATGCGGTGCCGATCGCGTACGCGACCTGCACCTCGAGCCGGTCGGCGAGTCCTGCGGCGACGGCGTTCTTCGCGACCCAGCGCATCGCGTATGCAGCCGAGCGGTCCACCTTCGAGGGGTCCTTTCCGCTGAAGGCGCCACCGCCGTGACGGGAAGCCCCTCCGTAGGTGTCGATGATGATCTTGCGACCCGTCAGTCCGGCGTCGCCCTGCGGCCCGCCGATCTCGAAGCGGCCGGTCGGGTTGATCAGCGTCTTGACCGAACCGGAGTCGAGCTCGACTCGTTCGAGCACCGGGGCGATGATGCGCTCAGCGACCTCGGCGCGCAGGCGCTCGGTGCTGACCTTCGGCGAGTGCTGCGTCGACAGCACGACGGTCTCGATCGTGCGCGGGGTGTTGCCCTCGTAGCCGACGGTGACCTGCGTCTTGCCGTCCGGGCGCAGGAAGTCGAGCTCACCGGTCTTGCGCACCTCGGCGAGACGCTCGGCCAGGCGGTGCGCGATCCAGACGGGCACGGGCATGAGCTCGGGCGTCTCGGTGGTCGCGTAGCCGAACATGATGCCCTGGTCGCCGGCGCCCTGGCGGTCGAGCTCGTCGACGGATGCCTCTTCACGGCTCTCGTACGCGTCGTCGACGCCCTGAGCGATATCGGGCGACTGGCCGCCGATCGAGACGGAGACGCCGCACGACCGGCCGTCGAACCAGACATCGGACGACGTGTAGCCGATCGAGGTGATCGTCTCTCGCACGATGGCGGGGATCTCGACGTACCCGCTCGTCGTCACCTCGCCGGCGACGTGCACGAGACCCGTCGTCACCAGGGTCTCGACGGCGACACGGCTGTGCGGGTCGACCCGCAGCAGGGCATCCAGAATGCTGTCGGAGACCTGGTCGCAGATCTTGTCGGGATGCCCCTCGGTGACGGATTCCGAGGTGAAAAGGCGCAAAGAAGTCATGGGTGCTCCGTGATCGGTCGCCCCACGCACGTTCTGGTCGCGGGTCAGGCGGAGGTGATGACGTCGAGAATACGATCGGCCACCGACAACTTGCCGCCGGAGGCCTCCATCACTATATCGCCGGCGCCGTCGAGCACGACGACGTCGTTCTCGTCGGTGGAGAACCCGGTTCCCCAGCCGACGTTGTTGATGACGAGGAAGTCGCAGCCCTTGCGTTTCAGCTTGCGCCTGCCGAGTTCGAGGAGCACGAGCGGGTCGCTCTCGGTCTCCGCAGCGAACCCCACGACGAGCTGGTCCGGCTGCTTGTCGGCCGACAG
>JBQCJQ010000296.1:0-2161 GCA_051952615.1 Humibacter sp. | reverse complement strand
GCCTTCAGCATGAGCGCCGTGTGCTTGGTGCCCTCGCCGCCGGTGATGCCCTGCACGATGACCTTGGAGTCCTTGTTGAGGAAGATCGACATGTTGTTCGGTGTCCTTTCTCGGCGAGCCGGCGTTACGCGGCCGCCGCCGCAGCCTTGTCGGCGCCCTGGTCCATGGTCTCGGCGAGAGTGACGAGCGGGTGGTTGTAGTCGTTCAAGATGGCGCGGCCTTACTCGACCTTGTTGCCGTCGAGGCGCACGACGAGGGGCTTGTTCGCCTCGGCACCCAGCGTGTTCAGCGCGCCGACGATGCCGTTGGCGACGGCGTCGCACGCCGTGATGCCGCCGAAGACGTTGACGAAGACGCTCTTCACCTGCGGGTCGTTCAGGATGACATCCAGACCCGCGGCCATCACCTCGGCGGATGCCCCGCCTCCGATGTCGAGGAAGTTCGCCGGCTTCACGCCGCCGTGCTTCTCACCCGCGTACGCGACGACGTCGAGCGTGCTCATCACGAGCCCCGCGCCGTTGCCGATGATGCCGACCTGGCCGTCGAGCTTGACGTAGTTCAGGTCGTGCTCCTTGGCCTTCGCCTCGAGCGGGTCGGCGGCGGCCTTGTCTTCGAGGGCCTCGTGGTCAGGATGACGGAAGTCGGCGTTCCCGTCGAGCGACACCTTGCCGTCGAGCGCGATGATGTCGCCCTCGCCGGTGAGCACCAGCGGGTTCACCTCGACCAGCGTGGCGTCCTCGCCCTTGTACACCTCGTACAGCTTGACCAGTACCGGGGCGACCTTCTCGACGAGGTCATCGGGGAATCCGCCGGCCTTCGCGATCTGCTTCGCCTTGGCCAGGTCGATGCCCTGGAGCGGGTCGACCTCGACGCGGGCGAGCGCCTCCGGCTTCTCGACGGCGAGCTGCTCGATCTCCATGCCGCCCTCGACGCTGGCCAGCGACAGGTACGAGCGGTTGGCGCGGTCGAGCAGCACCGAGAAGTAGAACTCCCGAGCGATGTTCGCGCCGCCGGCGACCATCACACGGCGCACGACGTGGCCCTTGATGTCGAGACCGAGGATGGCCTTCGCGGCCTCTTCTGCGTCATCCGGCGTCTTCGCGACCTTCACACCGCCGGCCTTGCCCCGACCGCCGGTCTTGACCTGGGCCTTGACCACGGTCACGCCGCCCAGCTTCTCCGATGCCGCACGCACCTCCTCGACGGTGTCTGCGACGATGCCCGGCAGCACCGGGACCCCGTATTTTTCGAACAGGTCACGTGCCTGGTACTCGTAAAGATCCACTGCTTCCCAATCCGTGTGCGAGTGAATTGCCAGTCGGTGCGTGCCACAGAGCCTTAAGGCACTGAGCGGCTGAGGGCACTGTGCGCACCTGCACCGCGAGCTCATGGGCGTCGTGCTCACGAACGCCGTGCGGATGGACACATCAGTCAGATAGCTCGACGCCGAGACAAATTGCCAGCGACAGCCTACCCGAGCCCGGTAACCGGTCTCTCCACGTGCCGTCAGGCGCAGACCCGCATCCAGACTCTCCAGCTACCGTTGCCGCATGATCCCGGAACGCGCCCGACAGCCGAAGGGGCTCGCCGACATCGGCGGCGAGTGGATCATGCCGATCGGCGGCGGATGCGCCATCCTCCTCCAGCTCGCCGATCCCTCCGTAGGGCGGGGCGTCGCTGAGCACAGCGACTTCGCCGAGCGGCCGTACGACCGGCTCGTGAACACCCTTACATACGTAACTGCGGTGGCGTGCGGCGACGAGGCGGACATCCGTGCCGTTCGACGCTCGGTCGGTCGCGCCCACGCTGCTGTTCGCGGCGACGCGACGGAGTGCTCACCGGCCTATTCCGCGTTCAACAGCGACCTTCAGCTGTGGGTCACCGCGACCCTGTACTGGACCGCCGAGCGCGTGCACGACCGCGACTTCGGACCGTTAGATGACGCCTCGGCCGACACCTTCTATCGCGAGTTCGCCGCCGTCGGCACCTCCCTGCAGCTGCCGTCCGATGCGTGGCCGGAGGACCGTGCCGCCTTTGCGACGTACTGGGACGACGCCGTCGCGAAGCTGCGGGTCACTCCGCAGGCTCGCGCCGTCGCGCACGAGTTGCTGCACGCTCGCACGGCACCGGTGTGGATGCGTGCGGTGATGCCGTGGGCTCG
>JBQCJQ010000295.1:0-2158 GCA_051952615.1 Humibacter sp. | reverse complement strand
TCGAAAGCGAAGCCTTCATCGCCACGGGCGCCTCGTTGTTCCCGGGCAGCGTGATCGGCGCAGGGGCCGAGGTGCGGATCAACGGTGTCGTGCAGGTCAACACCAGGCTGGCCCCTGGTGCCGTGGTCCCGATCGGATGGATCGCGGTCGGAGATCCGGCCACGGTCCTTCCACCGGAGCGGCATGACGAGATCTGGGCGATTCAGCGCGAGCTCGACTTCGCCGGGACCGTCTACGGAGCCGACCGCGGGATGTCGATGAGCGAGATCATGCGCCGGCAGTCCGAGTTCTACGGGATGCACCGCGAGGACACGGTCGTCGACGACGACACTAGCCCTCTGCCCTACCCCTAGCCCTCAGCCCTCAGCCCTTGGGCGACGACCCCACAGCGAGGAACGCGGTCCCGAAGCACAGTTCGGTCCAGGATGCCCCGGCGAGCTCATCCTCCACGGCCGCGCGGATCGTCTCCCATGGGCGGTATGTGACCCACTCGTCAAGGGAGGCGGATGTCGGTACCACGGCAATCCCGAACCGCAACAGCCATCGCGGCGTGCGGTCGGGAATCTTGAGGTCCAGCACCGCCAGACGTCTGCCGGCGGAGAGCGCCGCCGCTCCGTTGGCGATCACCCGTTCGCATCCGGGAACCTGGGTCAGGGCATATGTGGACACGATCGCGTCGACCTCGGCTGGGAACGCGAAGGCGGCGGCATCCGCCTGCATGAGGGCCACATTGCTCCAGCCGTTCGCTTCGATCCGCTCCCTGGCGCGAGCCAGCATCGCATCCGTCAGATCGACGCCGATGATGTGGCCTCCGGGCCCGATCGCCCATTCGAGCAGCGGAAAGTTCAGCCCCGTGCCGCACGCGATGTCGATTACGCGGTCATCCGCATGCAATCGAAGCGCCTCAATGGTGCGCGCACGCTGCGCTCGCTGTGGGTAGCCGGGCACGGGATAGAGCCGCGACGTGGCGTCATAGCGTTTGGCCTTCTTGCGGTAGGTCTCGATCAGCCGCTCTCGGGTGCGATCGGCCTGAGTCATGGCGTCCCAGCGCTTTGCTGCACGTCGGACTCCACAGCGACCTTGATCGCCGCCATCTCGATGTCGCTCACCCGCTGAATCCGGTTCTGCAGCGCTCGCGCCGGGATGACGCGCATGACGTTCGCGATGTCGACCTCGACCCACATCATGGCGTCCGCGTGGCCGTCATCCACAGGTTCGAACTCCAGTCCCCAGCGGGCTACGGATGTTCCCATGGTGCCGACGAACGCCATGGAGCGGGGCGAGTCGACCGACGTCACCTGTTCACTCCTGCGATGGTTCATCCACAGGTCCCTGGCTCGCTGCTCCACCCACGCTCCGGGCTGCAGTGACCCGTTGTCGCGCATCCAGCATTCGAGCACCGTCGGCGCCCATTCCCGCCAGCGTGCGACATCGCACAGGTAGGCCCAGAGGTCGTCGACACTTCCGGCGACCGTGATTCGACTCTCGGTTCTGATGGTCATGGAGTCGGCTTCGGGTGGCTGAGCCTCGTTGCCACGGGTCCCGCAGCCTTCGCCCCCTCAACGCTGTACACGGATCGGCGGCGAATGCGGTTCAACACCAGTGTCTAACATGGCGCAGTGCCTGTTCTCGAAACCGAGCGACTGACCCTTCGGCCGTGGCGGGTGGATGACGCCGACATCGCCTTCGCGTTCGACCTGTACTCCCGGTGGGAGGTGCAGCGCTACATCGGTCGCGTACCCCGCGTGATGGCCGACCGTGACGAGGCCGCCACCCGCGTCGCCCGCTACGCGGCGGAGGAATCCAGCGCCACCCACAGCTTGAGTGTCGTCGAGCGGCGCGACACCGGCGAACCCGTCGGCGTTCTGCTGCTCAAGCCGATCCCCGCCTCGGGTCCGACCGAACCGTTGCAGCCCTCCGGCGACATAGAGATCGGATGGCATTTCCACCCCGACCACTGGGGCCAAGGGTTCGCGACAGAGGCGGCCCGTGCCGTGCTCCAACCCGCCCTCGCCGCCGGCCTGCCACGCGTCGTCGCCGTCACGAACCCCGAGAACGTCGCCTCGCAGAAGGTCTGCCTGCGCATCGGGATGCGCGACGTCGGCCTGAGCGGCGACTACTACAACACCACTTGCCGGTTGTTCGTTGCGCCGTAAGG
>JBQCJQ010000294.1:0-2716 GCA_051952615.1 Humibacter sp. | reverse complement strand
CTTGTAGCGTTTCGCGTCGATCACCCACACGCCAGTGGGGCCAACAACGATGTGGTCGATGTTCGCACGAGTGCCAGGTATGCGTCGGTCGTGCAACGTCCGGAAGGTGTCGGGCAGATCGGTGAGGCGCTGAGCGAGGAGCTCCTCGCCAATGGCTCCCTGCGCCCACGCCTGAGTGCTCTGCGGGTCGTCAGAGAGGGCCAGGATGAGCCCACCGAGCTTGGGGTGCGCGGTGCGGATGCGCTGTTCCCGGTTCTGCTTGCGGCGTTCGTACTCGCGGCGAGTGGAGGCTCCGGCAATACCCGTTTCGGGTTCAGTCGTCTCGACCGTGCTGGGGCACTGAATGCAGCGCACTGTACGGGTGCCGCGCTCGTACACGGCATCCGTTCCCGCATCGAGGCTTGTCCCACACAGATGGCAGGAGCCGGCGTACCGCAGCCGCATGCGCTTGTCGTCTGGCCCCAGTTCCAGCGTCACGACGCCGACCGTACCAGCCACACCCCACCGAGCTGCCGTCTCTTTTGTGCACGAGCGTCGTCCCGGGAGGGCGATCCTCAAGGTCCGGTCAGGTTTGCCCCATGCCGGTTCGTATTGGCGACATCGGGTCATGGTGGAGGAGCGGCGACCGCTAGGGTCGGAGGGATTCTGGGGAGATTCGATGACGATGCAGCCGGCTGGGTGGTATCCCGATCCGGTCAACGCCAGCCGGCAACGCTGGTGGGACGGTAACGCCTGGGGCCCTCACGTCACCAGCAACGGCACCACCTGGGTCGAGCCGTTACCTCCGGTCGCGCCGACCACGGGACGCTCTTCCCGGCGGATGCCGGTCTGGGCGTGGGTCCTCATCGGCGCGGTCGCGCTGATTCCCATCATCCTGCTGTCGCCAGTTGCCGCCGTGATCGCGTTGGTCATCCTCATCACCGGCATCGTGGCGCTGGCGAAGGGCACCCGCACCTGGCTGCGCCTCAACTCCCGCAAAACCGCCATCGTGGTTACGGCCTCAGCCGCCGCGGCGCTGCTGGTCACCGGAAGCGTGAGCGCTGCGGTACTGCCGAATGCCGGCACGGGGTCCAACACGGAGGCAGCCCATTTCGCCGCCGCACCGTCGCCCAGCAAAGCGCACAAGTCGGAGGAGTCAAGCACGTCACGCCCGACCCCGACGCCCACACCCACGCCGGTGGCGAGCACGCGTGAAGAGGTCGTCACCGAAGCGGTCCCGTTCACCGAGACCCGGGTCGATGACGGCGCCCTGCCTGCCGAGCAGACGCAAGTCCGCACGCCCGGGCAGAACGGCGAGAAGACGCTGACCTACCGCGTTCACCTGCTCGATGGCCAGGAGGTCAGCCGGGAACTCGTCTCCGAAGTCGTCACGACGCAGCCGGTCACCCAGGTGATCGCGAACGGCACCTACGTCGCACCACCCCCACCACCCGCCCCGGCCCCCGCGGCGCCAGCCGGGAACTGCGACTCCAACTACGCCGACGCCTGCGTCCCGGTCGACAGCGACGTCGACTGCGCCGGCGGCAGCGGCAACGGCCCCTCCTACTTCAGCGGCATCGCACGCGTCGTCGGCCGCGACATCTACGACCTCGACCGCGACGGTGACGGGTTCGCCTGCGAGCCCTATTAAGCGAACACCGCCGCGGTCGTCGCTGTGGTGCGGCTCCCGCTCGTCGCCCGGTTGGTGATGCCCATCGCTGGTCTTCAAGGGCGCCCGCGAGCCTCCTCCGCGCAGTGCCCGCAGAGGGATCGATAGCGATCAACGGCAAGCAGCGGCAGGGTGCGAGATGCCCACGGTGGCGGAGCGCGTCGGCGTCGCGAGCACGCGGCGTTCGGGGCCTCCTCACACGCGTTGCGCAGATGGGCAGTGACCCGGGCTGGTCGCCGCCGCTGTTCTCTGAACCGAGCGATCCATTCGGCGACGGCAACCGTCGAAGCCGCGAGGCACGGATGGTCTCACAGCGGCGTGCGCTTGTCCACGGGGTGCTCGTGCTGCGCCGCACGGCTCAGACTCTGCGACGGAGGAGGCTGCCATGGTGGATCGCATCGCCGAGATCTGGGGGACCCGCACTCCGTTCGCGCAGGCCGAGCGCTGGCCGGTGCGCGTCGACATGAAACTCGCCGAGGGGCTGGCGCCCGACGACGTCGATCGGTGGGTGCAGTCGGCGTGCGTGCTGTGCAGTAACGGCTGCGCGGCTGACATCGCGGTCAAGGATGGACGGATGGTCGGCGTCCGGGGGCGTGCGAGTGACATCGTCAACCATGGCCGGCTGGGGCCCAAGGGGCTGTTCGGCAGTTGGCAGGGCATGACAGCTGGCGACCGGCTCACCCGGCCGATGGTGCGCGAGGGCGGCGAGCTCGTCGAGACCGATTGGGACACCGCGATGTCGCGGGTGGTCGAGCGGAGCCAGCAGTTGCTGGAGGAGCGCGGTCCACTGACCCACGGGTTCTACACGTCGGGGCAGCTGTTCCTGGAGGAGTACTACGCGCTCGGTGTCATCGGCAAGGCGGGTCTGGGCACGCCCCACATGGACGGCAACACGCGGCTGTGCACCGCGACCGCCGCGGCAGCGATGAAGGAGAGCTTCGGTTCCGACGGACAGCCGGGCTCGTTCGCCGACATCGACGAGTGCGACGCGATCTTCCTCTTCGGACACAACATGGCCGAGACCCAGACGGTGCTGTGGTCGCGGATTATCGCCCGACATTCAGCTGC
>JBQCJQ010000293.1:0-9326 GCA_051952615.1 Humibacter sp. | reverse complement strand
CGGTCGGGCGTCGACCTCGTCAACCGGCACCCAGCGCACCTCGATGCTCTCGGCGTCGCCGATCACGGGCTCGAAAGCCTGCTCGGCGCTCGCCACCACGGTGGAATACGACCACCACCCCAGATCGAGGAGGGACAGATAGCGGGCGCGAACCAGCTCAGCGGGCACGCCTGCCTCTTCCGACGCCTCGCGGATCGCACCCTGGCGGGCGCTCTCCCCTTCGTGGCGGGCGCCGCCCGGCAAGCCCCAGGTGCCGCCGAAATGGCTCCACTCTGCGCGATGCTGCAACAGGACGCCCGCTTCCGGGTGGGCGACCAGCAGCCCAGCCGCCCCGAACGTTCCCCAGAAACGACGACCGTCCGGTCCGTTCACCCAGGCATCGCCGCTGCCGAACGGCCGACGCTCCACCTGCGCTAGCCCGCTGCTCGGGACGTCGCGAGGAACCCCTCGGCCTCGCTCTCCGGCATCACGACCATTCCACGCGTGCCGTGCGACGAGAGCGCAAGCGCCTCGAGCCAGACGCGGTTCAACTCAGGGGGCTTGCTGCCGGAGAAACGGAACTGCAGCGGGATGGCGGGCGAGAGCCACAGGCTCACTCGCCCGGAACCCTCCTCCGGCGGCACGGTCCAGTTGATCAGAAAGCTCTCCTGGAGACGCAGCTTCGCGACGATCGCGATCTTCAGATGCGAGAGCGTGCGATCGTCGATCTCGTATTCGGCGCCCGAGCCGTAGATGAGGAAGCCCATGCGTCCATCTTCGCAGGAATCGTCGCCTGAGCCGGTCGAGGAGAAGAAGGGCACTGGCTACCGCATCAGTGGTTCCGCAGCGCGTCGATCAGCTCGGCCTTGTTCTTCTTGGAGTATCCGGACAGCCCGAGCTCTTTGGCCCGGCCCTTCAACTCCGGAACGGTCCAGTCGGTGTACGACCCGGACTCGCCGCCCTTGCGGCCGACGGACGAGCGGCCTCCCTTGCGCGACCCTGCCGCATTCGAGATGCGAGCCGCCTTCTCTTTGGACGCGCCATCCTTGCGCAGCTCTTCGTACAACTCCGGATCCTTCAGTCGCGAGTTCGCTCCGCGCGGCATGATGTCTCCTCTCGAAGGGAATGACGGCGGCGGACGCCGCCGACTCACACAAGCACGCTAGAAACGTGCCGTGCGTGCCTCAAGGGGTTGACAGGAGGCGGCGGAAGGATGGCCGACGACCGATTCAGCCTGCCTTCTTGCGCGAGCCCTTCTTCGCGGTGCTCGACCGGTTGTTCTCGACGCTTCGCCGCAGCGCCTCCATCAGGTCGAGAACCTCGCCCTTCTCGCCGCTCTCCTCGCCGAAGGTCGCCTCCGTATCGATGGTGTCGCCCTGCTCGAGCTTGGCGTCGATGAGCTTCTTCAACTGGATCTGGTAGTCGTCGTCGAATTTCTCCGGCGTGAAGTCGCTCTCGTAGGCCGCGACGAGCTTGGCCGACATGTCGAGCTCTTTGTCGGAGATGGACACCTTCGTGTCGAGGCTGGGGAACTCGGCGGTGCGAACCTCGTCTGCCCAGAGAAGACCCTGGAGAACCAGCACGCCGTCACGCACCCGCAACGCCCCCAGCCGGGTCTTCTGCCGCAACGCGAACTTCACGATCGCGGTGCGATTGGTCGCCTCAAGCGTCTTGCGCAGGAGCATGTACGCCTTCACGGACCCCGAGTCCGGCTCGAGGAAATAGCTGCGCTCGAACATCATCGGGTCGACCTGATCGGCGGGAACGAACTCCACGATCTCGATCTCGTTGCTGCGTTCCTCGGGAAGGGACGCGAGATCCTCGTCGGTCAGGACGACCGTGCGGTCACCGGCGTCGTACGCCTTGTCGATGTGCTCGTACGGCACGATCTTGCCGTCGATCTCGCACCGGCGCTGATATCGGATTCGCCCGCCATCCTTGTCGTGCACCTGGTGTAACGAGATGTCGTGGTCTTCGGTTGCGCTGTAGATCTTGACCGGCACGTTGACCAGCCCGAAGGCGATCGCCCGTTTGCCTATGGCTCGCATAACGTCTATTGCACAGCCCCTGCGCGGTTACGACAAGCCTTGAACCACCTGGAGCGCGTCGAACTCACCCCCTGGGATGGCGCACGCGGGCGGCGTAACGTCGATTCGTATGGCGGCGAAGACGAAGGCGGCGACCGGCGCGACCGGCCTGGGGTCGGACGGTTCGCAGACGGTCGAGATCGACGGGCACCGACTGAGACTCACCAACCTCGACAAGGTGCTGTACCCGGAGACCGGCACGACCAAGGGCGACGTGATCGCGTACTACGCGAAGATCGCTCCGCACCTGATCGAGCATGCGCACGGCAGGCCCGCCACGCGCAAGAGGTGGGTCAACGGGGTGGGGACGCCCGATCATCCCGGCCAGCCGTTCTTCCAGAAGAACCTCGACGAGGGCACGCCCGACTGGGTTCCGAGGGTGCGGATCGAGCACCGCGACCACGCGAACGTGTATCCGCTGGTGGACTCCCCTGCGGTGCTCGTCTGGCTGGCGCAGATCGCGTCGTTGGAGATCCACATTCCGCAGTGGCGCGCCGAGCCGGACGGCAGTCGGGGAAATCCCGATCGGCTCGTGCTCGACCTCGACCCCGGAGAGGGCGTCGGGCTGGCCGAGTGTGCGCACGTCGCGGGGCTGGCCAGGGACATCCTCTCCGACATGGGGCTCGATCCGGTGCCGGTGACGAGCGGGAGCAAGGGCATCCACCTGTACGCGCGGCTGGATGGCTCCCAGTCCTCCGACCAGGCGTCGCAGGTCGCTCACGAGCTGGCGAAGGCGCTGGAGGCCGATCATCGGGACCTGATCATCAGCACCATGAAGCGCGCCGAACGCGCCGGCAAGGTGTTCATCGACTGGAGCCAGAACAACGCGAACAAGACGACTGTCGCCCCCTACTCGCTGCGCGGAAGGTGGCATCCCACCGTCGCGACGCCACGCACCTGGCGCGAGCTGGCGTCGCCCAAGCTGCGTCAGCTCTCGTATGAGGAGGTGCTGAAGCGCGTGACGGAGAAGGGCGACCCACTCGCGGACGCCACCGAGCACCGAGTGAATGCCGGTCACCGTGATGCGACCGCCGATGCGCGCGAACCGCAACGCGACCGCCTGACCGTGTACCGCGGCAAGCGGGATGCCGCCAAGACGCCGGAGCCCGTGCCGGCGAGTGCACCGAAGACGACGAACGGCCGCTCCTTCGTCATCCAGAAGCATGACGCGCGTCGGCTGCACTACGACTTCCGCCTCGAGCACGACGGCGTGCTGGTCAGCTGGGCGCTTCCGAAGGGCGTGCCGACCGATCCGAAGCAGAACCATCTCGCGGTGCAGACGGAGGACCACCCGCTCGACTACGGAGGGTTCGAGGGAGACATACCGCGCGGGGAATACGGCTCAGGACACGTGGACATCTGGGATTCCGGCGTGTACGACCTGCACAAGTGGCGCGACGGCGAGGAGGTCATCGTGACGCTTCACCCGTCGGAGAACGGCGGCCTCGGTGGTCCCGTCAAGGTCGCGCTGCTCCACACCCGCGGCTCGGCAGACGAGAAGAACTGGCTCATCCACCGCATGACGCTGGACGAGCCGAAGCGGGACTACTCCCCCATGCTCGCCACGCTGGGCACTGTGGCGGAGCTCGACGCCGACGAGGAAGACCGGTGGGTGTTCGAGGACAAGTGGGACGGCATCCGTGCCCTTGCCTACGTGGTCGACGGTGCGGTGCGGCTGGTCACGAGGAACGGCCACGACGTCACGGCGCAGTACCCGGAGCTCACCGAGATCGCCGCCTCGCTGCGCTCTCCCGCCGTGATCGATGGCGAGATCGTCGCACTGAACGACGGACGACCCGATTTCGGGCTGCTGCAGCAGCGGATGAACCTGCAGAACGAGACCGAGATCTCGCGAGCGGCCGCAAAGGTTCCCGTTCGGTACTTCGCGTTCGACATCCTCAAGCTCGACGGCCACGACATCACCGATGAGGAGTACGAGGTGCGCAGGGCCGCTCTGGCGCACGTCGTGACCGACAGGCACCGGGGAGTGCTGCAGGTGCCGGATGACGTGCCCGGCCCGATAGCGGACGCCATGGAGCACAGCCGTGCCGCGGGCCTCGAGGGCATCGTCGCGAAGGACCGCGAGTCGACGTACGCCTCGGGCAAGCGTTCGAGCGCGTGGGTCAAGGTGAAGCACCATCGCACCCAGGAGATCGTCGTCGGAGGCTGGAGACCCGGCGAGGGACGGCGCGCGAACGGCATCGGGTCGCGTCTGGTGGGCATCCCCGACGGACGCAAGCTGGACTACGTCGGCAGGGTGGGAACCGGCTTCCGAGACGCCGATCTCGACGAGATCGCCGAGAGGCTCGACGCGATCGCCACGTCGACGAACCCGTTCGCCGACGTTCCCGCCGCGGACGCCCGCGGTGTGCACTGGGTGAAGCCGACGCTCGTCGGCGAGGTGGAGTTCGGAGAGTGGACCAAGGGAGGACGGCTCAGACAGCCGTCGTGGCGCGGGTGGCGCACCGACAAAGACCCCAAGGACGTCGTACGGGAGAGCTGACCGTCGGCAGTCGTCCGGCTCGGACGCCCGAGCTCAGACGCCCGAAGCGGTCTCCTGCGACTCCGGGTCGAGCGCCTCGTTGACCAGTCCGCGCACGATGGACTCCCAGTCGGAGCCCTCGTAGTCCGTATCGGTCTCGCCGGCGATGATGCCGCCGTAGACGGGCTCGTGCTCCTCGCCCTCCTCGGAGATGATCGTGAGCGAGCCGATCGCGCGGCCGTCATCACTGCGCACCGACCACTCCTCCTGGCCGATTCGGTGGATGACGTATCCGACACCTCGGTGCTCGAAGTGCACGTTGTCGTTGTCGAGGATCGACGCGATCATCGCTGTCTCCCTGTCTGGTCTCCGGGCGAACGCTGTACGGCGGGAACAGAAGTCAGACTAACGGCGGCGCGGGCCGTCGCAACAGGGACCCGCCAGGAGTCATCCGCCCGCGTTGGCCGTCGCGGTGCGGATCGCCGCTCCCACTCGCTCGTCGGCGCGCAGCCCTGCAATGGCCTTCTGGCGTGCCTTGTCGCCCTGAACCTCGATCTGAACCCGTCGTTCGGCCGGGATGCCTATCGAGAGCTCGTGACCTCGCTCCAGCTCCGACCCGAATTCCGCTCCGACCACGAGTGCGAGATTCGCCAGCCAGATCCAGAGCAGCGCGACAAGGAGCCCTCCGACCGTGCCGTAGACGCGGTTGTAGCTGCCGAATGCGGAGACGTAGAAGCTGAACAGCAACGAGCCCGCAACCATGACCACGACGGCCAACGCCGCGCCGGATGCCACGTACCGCACGCGTCTGCGCTTGAGGTTCGGCGTTCCGAAGTACAGAACGACCACCGCAGCAACGACCGCGACGGCGATCAGCGGCCACTTCACGACCTCCCACGTGTTGAAGACCGCATCGCCGACGCCGAGCGCCTGCCCGATGCTGCGGGCGATCGGGCCGCTCAGGACGAGCGCGAGCACCACCACCACGACCAACACCAGCGTGACAATGGTGATCACGACCTGACGCGCTCTGAGCACGAGCGCCGTCCGTCCCTCGTACACGCCGTAGATGCGGTTCACGGCTCGTCCGAACGCGCCGACGTACCCGGATGCGGACCACACGGCGCCGACGATGCCGACGACCAGGCCGATGCCGGCCGCCGACGACGAGCTGAGCTGTGCGACCAGACCGGCCAGCACCGGCTGCACCTGCTGGGGGGCCACGGCGTCGATGACCTCGAGCAGGGTCTTCGACCCCTCGTGCCCCGCCCCCAGCAGACCCAGCACGGAGACGAGCGCGAGCATGGCCGGCAACGCCGACAGCACGGAGAAGTAGGTGAGACCCGCGGCGAGATCGGAGCATCCGTCTCTGCCGTACTCGCGAAGGGTTCGCCCGAGCACGTAGCGCCACGGCATGCGGTCGTACCGAGCGGATGCCGCAGCCTTGGCCTCCCGATCGCGCACCGCTGCTTCCGCACGCGACACCTGCTCGTCGGCCGGCCTGCGCTTCTTCAGCAACCTGTCGCTGCGACGTCGACTGCGTTTGAGGTTCTTCGTTGCGAGCTGGACGGGGTCCATGGACCAACGCTACGCGCGTACGGGAATGATGGGGTGGACCATCGTGTTCGATATACATGCATTTGCATACATGACGAAAGGGGCCTCGAGTGGCCGTGCAGTTCGGTTTGGACACGTTCGGAGACGTTCCGTTGCGGGAGGACGGGGCACAGGGACCCGCAGCGGAGACGATCAGGAACGTGGTCGAGGAGGCCGTGCTCGCGGACCGACTGGGCATCGACGCGTTCGGCATCGGCGAGCACCACCGTGCCGACTTCGCCGTCAGCGCGCCCGACATCGTGCTTGCGGCCATCGCCGGCCGCACGAAGAACATCACCCTCGGAACCGCCGTCACCGTTCTCAGCTCTGAGGAGCCCGTCCGCGTGTACGAGCGGTTCGCCACGCTCGACGCCGTGTCGAACGGCAGGGCGGAGATCACGCTCGGACGTGGTTCGTTCACCGAGTCCTTTCCGCTGTTCGGATACGACCTCACCCAGTACGAGACGCTGTTCGAGGAGAAGCTCGACCTCTTCAGCAAGCTGCGCGACGAGGGACCCGTCACGTGGAGCGGCACGGTGCGCGCACCGCTCACCGATCAGGAGGTGTACCCCAAGACCGAGTCGGGCAGGCTGAAGGCGTGGGTGGGCGTCGGCGGCAGCCCGGAGAGCGTGATCCGCTCGGTGAAGTACGGCATCCCGATGGCCCTGGCGATCATCGGCGGCAACGCCGGCAGGTTCGCGCCCTACGTCGACCTGTACAAGCGGGCGCAGGAGCAGCTCGGGCGTGAGCCGATGCCGCTCGCGATGCACTCCCCGGGGTTCGTCGCCGACACCGACGAACTCGCGATGGAGCAGCTCTACCCGTTCCAGAAGGCCACGATGGACCGCATCGGCGCCGAGCGCGGCTGGGGTCCGCAGAGCAAGGAGCAGTACATCAGCGAGGTGCGGCACGGCTCGCTGTACGTCGGCTCGCCCGAGACCGTCGCGCGTCGCATCGCCGAGGCGATCAAGGTGCTCGGGGTGGACAGGTTCGACCTCAAGTACGCGAACGGTCCGATGCCGCACGACCTTCTCCTGCGCTCGATCGAGCTGTACGCGACGAAGGTCGTCCCGATGGTCAAGGACATGCTGGGCTAGCCACCTCACGTTTTCGTCGCCGGCAGCGTCTACGTTGTGATGATGCTGCTGCCGTTCGAGACGCTGGTGCGCACGCACGGGACGACCGTGCTGCGGGTCTGCCTGTCCGTCGCCGGCGCGGACGACGCCGACGACGCGTGGTCGGAGACCTTTCTTTCCGCGTTGGACGCCTACCCGCGACTGCCCTCGGACGCCAACGTCGAAGCGTGGCTGGTCACGATCGCCCGCCGCAAGGCGATCGACGTGGTGAGGGCACGCGGGCGCAGGCCCGTCACGGTGGAACGACTGCCAGAGGAGCCGAGCACCTTCGGCATCCCGGGCGAGCTCGACGACGCACGCGCGACGGCCGACGAGGTCGCTCAGGCCGTCTCCACCCTGCCGGACCGACAGCGGAGAGCGGTGACCTACCACTACCTCGGCGGGCTTCCCTACCAGGAGGTCGCAGGCATCATCGGCGGAACGACCGACGCCGCACGGCGGGCGGCTGCCGACGGCATCCGTTCCCTGCGCCGCACGATGGGAGCACGACCATGACAGACGACACAGCTGGACTCCTCGACCAGGACCGCCTGGACGAGCTGCACGCCAAGCTGGAACGAGCCGCTCAGGATGCCGGACTGCTCGACGTCGCGTACCGAACGGTCGACTCCCCCGTCGGCGAGCTGCTGCTCGCGACCACCGAACGGGGCGTCGTTCGCGTCGCGTACGAGCGCGAGGGGTTCGACGACGTGCTGCAGACCATCGCCACCAGGGTCAGCCCCAGGGTTCTGCGGTCGCCGGCCAGGCTGGACGTCGTGGCGCGGGAACTCGACGAGTACTTCGCCGGCGACCGGCGCGGGTTCGACATTCCGCTGGACTTCGCGTTGTCGCACGGGATCCGACGCGTCGTGCAGGGCATCCTGCCCACCATCGCGTACGGCAGCACCGCCAGCTACGCCGAGGTCGCCGCGGCGGCGGGCAGCCCCCGCGCGATGCGGGCGGTCGGCACGGCCTGCGCGACCAACCCGTTGCCGCTGCTCGTGCCCTGTCATCGGGTGGTGCGCACCGACGGAACCCTCGGCGGCTACGCGGGTGGTGTCGAGGCGAAGACGACCCTGCTTCGGCTGGAGACCACATCGCTGACATCCCGTCGGACTCTTCCGTAGGCCGCAGGCGCGGAACGCGGCATGATCGAGGCATGACCGCTTCCATCCCCGCACCGATGCTCGCCCGCGCCGTCGACACCGTGCCTGAGCCCGATCGCGTCGAAGGCGGCCTGTCGTACGAGCCCAAGTGGGACGGCTTCCGCGGCATCGTCGCGGTCGGAGACGACGGCGTCGAGATCGGCAGCCGCGGGTCCAAGCCGCTCACGAGGTACTTCCCCGAGCTGGTGGCCGAATTCGAGCGCCAGCTCCCGCACTGCATGGTGGACGGCGAGATCGTGGTGCGCAGCGGCAGGCCGGGGTCGGAGCGACTCGACTGGGAGGCGCTGTCGCAGCGCATCCATCCCGCCGCGAGCCGGGTGAAGATGCTCTCCGAGACGACCCCCGCGATGTTCGTGGCGTTCGACCTGTTGGCGCTCGGCGACGACGACCTGACGGGCAAGCCGTTCGCCGAACGACGGCGTGCGCTGGAGGAGCTGGCCGCGACGTGGGAGTCCCCCCTGCAGCTGTGTCAGACGACGACGGATGTCGAACTCGCCCGCCGCTGGCTGGTGGAGTTCGAGGGCGCAGGGCTCGACGGAGTGGTGGCGAAACCGCTGAACGCTCCCTACACGCCGAACAAGCGCACGATGCTCAAGGTGAAGCACCATCGCACGGCCGACGTCGTGCTGCTCGGATACCGGGTGCACGCCAGCGGTTCGGGGGTCGGGTCGCTGCTGCTCGGGCTCTACGACGGCGACGGTGTGCTGCGGAACGTGGGCGGCGCGTCCGCGTTCAGCAACGTTCGCAGGCAGGAACTCGTCGAGGAGCTCGCCCCGCTCGTGGAGCGCGACGACTCCGGCGAGATCGTGACGGGCGAGACGGATCGGAGCAGGTTCTCCGGCAGCAAGGATGTCTCGTTCGTGCGTCTGCGGCCGGAACGGGTGCTCGAGGTGCGCTACGA
>JBQCJQ010000292.1:0-2271 GCA_051952615.1 Humibacter sp. | reverse complement strand
TCGACGTTCGAGGCGGGCTCCGCCGGAGCGTTCGGGTCGGCGATCACTCCGAGCTTGATCAGGATCTTGCGCTCGATCTCCGACGCGATGTCGGGGTTCGCGATCAAGAAGTTGCGCGAGTTCTCCTTGCCCTGGCCGAGCTGGTCGCCCTCGTAGGTGTACCAGGCGCCGGACTTCTTCACGATGCCCTGCTCGACGCCGTAGTCGAGCAAGCTGCCCTCACGGGAGATGCCGACGCCGTAGAGGATGTCGAACTCCGCCTGCTTGAATGGCGGTGCCATCTTGTTCTTGACGACCTTGACCCTTGTACGGTTGCCCACCGCGTCGGTGCCGTCCTTCAGGGTCTCGATGCGACGGATGTCGAGGCGGACCGACGCGTAGAACTTCAGCGCCTTGCCGCCGGACGTTGTCTCCGGACTGCCGAAGAACACACCGACCTTCTCACGCAGCTGGTTGATGAAGATCATCGTGGTGTTGGTCGAGTTGAGCGCACCGGTCAGCTTGCGGAGTGCCTGTGACATCAGGCGCGCCTGCAGACCGACGTGCGAGTCGCCCATCTCGCCCTCGATCTCGGCGCGGGGCACGAGCGCCGCGACCGAGTCGATCACGATGAGGTCGATCGAACCCGAGCGCACGAGCATGTCGGCGATCTCGAGCGCCTGCTCCCCCGTGTCGGGCTGTGACACGAGGAGCGAGTCGATGTCGACGCCGAGCTTCTTGGCGTACTCGGGGTCGAGCGCGTGCTCGGCGTCGATGAACGCCGCGATGCCGCCGCCCTTCTGCGCGTTGGCGATGGCGTGCAGCGTCAGGGTCGTCTTTCCCGAGGACTCCGGGCCGTAGATCTCGACGATGCGGCCGCGCGGAAGGCCGCCGATGCCGAGAGCGACGTCGAGCGCGATCGAGCCGGTCGGAACGACCTCGACGGGCGCACGCTCGTCGCTGCCCAGGCGCATGACCGAGCCCTTACCGAACTGCCGGTCGATCTGGGCCAGCGCAGTCTCGAGTGCTTTTTCGCGATCCGCTGGTGTGGGCATGGCAGGCTTCCTTTCGCCGGGACAGTCGTTGATAACTCGCTGCTTCGTACCGTAGGTCGCACCGGTGACATTCGAGGTCACGAGGCACGATGCCGTGGATAACTCGCTTCGATCAGGTCTGTGACCTCAGAGTACCAAGTACCGAACATCCGTTCGTATCTTCACGGGTGTGTCGCACGAGCTGATTCGAGAATCGTTCCTCTCGCGGACCTGCCGGGCCAGCGCTCTAGAAGATCGGCTTCAGCGCCTCGGGTCGGGGAGTCCGACCCCGTGCCGCCTGGCGATGGGCACGTCCATCGCCTCGCACAGCGCCCACCACACGTCGCGCTCCTTGACGCCGTCGGCGAGGGCCTGGTCACCTGTTCGATTGCCGAGCCTGTCGAGCACGAGATCGCGCAACAAGGCCCTGCCGTACTGCTCCCCGAACTCGGCTGCGACGGCTCGTCTGAATTCGCTCGTACGCATCCCCGTCAGCTTAGGTCGTGTCGCCCGTTCGCACGGGGTGGCAGGTGCCGGCCAGCCGCCCATGCCGGCGGTTCCCGTTAACGCGGAAACGCCCCGCCGAAGCGGGGCGTTCCACAGCCTGAAGCGGCGAGCGTGTCACCGAGCGACGAGGTCCGCGTCCAGTGCAGCGACGAACTCGTCGGGCACCGTGTCGGGGATGACCTGGTCGATGCCCTCGAGCACTGCCAACCGGTCTCCGACCTCGCGCATGATCACCGAGATGGGCGTGTCGAGAGCGTCGGCGACCGAAGCGAGAATCTCGCTCGACGCCTCCTTCTGTCCCCGTTCCACCTCGCTGAGGTAGCCAAGAGCGACACTCGCGCGGCTCGCGACCTGTCGGAGTGTGCGCCCCTTCTGCAGGCGGAAGTCCCGTAGCACGTCGCCGATTTCCTGACGTACAAGAATCATTGGAGCCTCCTTTTCTCTTCCTGCCACAACCTTCGGATGGTCGAGGATGCACTAACGCTACGCGCATCTCGTCCAAGAACTCTAACCATCGACGGCTTGGGTTTGGATGTGAGTACACAGCATGTAACGAAGTCGAAACCCGAGCTATTCCACCGCCGCACCCACCCGCGTCCGCTCGCGGGCACCAGCGCCCGACCCGCGACCACCGGGGACCGTCTCACTCCGGCGCGAACCGCGCGACGAGTCGTGCGACCGCCTCCGCTACCGTCTGCGCCCTGATCTGTGCCCGGTCACCGCTCAACGAGAGCTCGACCGCTTCGGTCGT
>JBQCJQ010000291.1:0-3918 GCA_051952615.1 Humibacter sp. | reverse complement strand
TGGTCCGACTGAACTGGCCACCACATCAACATCCACGAGATCACAGGACTAGACGAGGAGTGGAGAATGTCGACGAAAACACCTGACCTTCGATCGTTGTTGCAGCGCAAGGAACTTGTCGTTCCGTCGATGTACGACGGAATCAGCGCGCTTCTCATCAAGGAATTCGCGTTCAACGCCGCCTACATCGGAAGTTATGGCACCGGCGCGACGAAGTACGGGCTCCCCGACGTCGGCTACATCAGCGTGGAAGACATGGCTGATCAAGTGCGCCGACTCGCCCCGATCGTCGACGTTCCCGTGATCGTCGACGGCGAAGGCGGCTGGGGGAATCCCGTCCACGTGGCCCGAGCCGTTCAAGTCCTCCAACGTGCAGGCGCCGCCGCCACTCATCTCGAAGACCACGACTTCGGCAAGCACATCACCAACACGCCACGCCTGATCTCCGTGACGATGGCGGTCGACAAGCTCAAGGCCGCGCTGGATAGCCGCCTGTCAGAAGACTTCCTGATCATCGCAAGAACGGACGCAGCCCAGACCGACGGCCCTAAAGAGGCCGTAGAGCGCCTCCTTGCCTACGACGAGGTGGGCGCAGACGCGCTGTTCATCTCAGGCATTCTCGATCAACCGGCCTGGAAGGAGTTGCGCGGGAGTACCGATAAGCCCATCTTCATCACCGACCTTCCTACCCTGACGGCGGCTGACCTGTTCGCATCGGGCGCCTCGGCCGTCATCTACTACGGGATCACGCATTCAGCGGCGGCGCACGGCATCCGAAAAGCGTTCACAGAGCTGACGACCACGGGCGCCACACTCCAAGTTGCGGAGGAACTGGGAGGCATTCCCGGACTGATCGGATACGACTCTTTCCTCGGCATCGAGGAAGTTCGTCGCCTCGCCCACGCCTACGGTCTCATCGACTAACCGCAACATCCACGCACTCGACGACGGGAAAGACATGACCGACCAGATCGCGCTAGTCACTGGCGCAAACAAGAGCATCGGCTACGAAGTGGTGCGTTCCCTCGCGCGTCTCGGCATGACGGTGTACCTCGGCAGCCGCGACGAGGCAGCAGGCGTGACCGCGGCGGAGAGCCTTGCCCAGGAAGGCGACGTCAGGCCGATTCGTCTCGACGTCACCGACCATGCCACCCTCACCATGGCAGTCGAACTGATCAGGGAACGTCACGGCAAGCTCGACGTGCTGGTCAACAACGCCGGCGTCAGCGGTGCAGGTGCCGATCCGCTAACAGCAGACTTGGACGTCGTGAAAGGGATGTTCGAGACCAACGTGTGGGGTCCCGTAAGGCTCGTCCAGCTCGCTGCGCCACTCCTCCGTGCCTCCGGGGCCGGTCGCGTCGTGAACGTTTCCAGCAGCGCGGGAAGCTTTGACTACCTGCTCGGACGAGGGCAGTTCGCTGGGATGGACAGCCGTTGGGGAAGCGCTGCGAAGCCGTTCGCTTACTGCACCTCCAAGGCCACTCTGAACGCAGCAACCATCCTCCTGGCCGACGCTCTCAGACCCGACGGCATCAAAGTGAATGCCGCCAATCCCGGCCTCGTCAGTAGCGCCCTGAGTCACTTCGCGGGCGACCGGGGGCCCGAGGAGGGCGCAAAAGTCATCGTGCAGCTGGCGACCTTGGAGGCCGACGGGCCGACTGGCGGCTTCTTTGAAGAAGCGGGCGAACTATCCTGGTAACACCCGCGGTGGACAAACTGAACAGCAGCTACACCGCTGCTCCCGGCAGGTCCGTACCCGGCTCGTTGGACGGGGGAACGTCGCGTCCCTGTGCCGTATGAATATTCGATAACGCGTCACGCAGCGCCGCCCGAGAGGCTATCCCTAGCTTGGGATAGATCCGGTACAGGTGACCACCTACCGTGCGGGGCGAAAGATACAGCTGAGCGCCGATGTCTTTATTGGACAGGCCCGCGGCCGCGAGTTCAGCGATGCTTTGCTCCTGCGGCGTGAGAGGGGACTGACGAGCGATGTGGGCGTTGCGCCGGTCTCGGGCGGCGGCCAGCTCGGTCCGTGTCCGCATCGCCCAGGGTTCTGCCTCCAGGGATTCGAAGGTCATCAGGGCTTCGCGCAACACCATGCGGGCGTCTTTCAGCCGGAGCTCGCGTCGTAGCCGCGCCCCATAGACCAGTTGCACGCGTGCGTAATCGAAAGGCCACGCGGTCGCGTCGCTGGATCGCAGGGCATCCTCAAGGATTCCTGTCCCAGTGTCGCTCGCCTCGGTCATGCCGCGGGCGCCTGCCACCAGCAATGCGATCCGGGGGGAAACATCAGCCAAGTTGCGCCGGCGCATGGCGTCGGCATGCACCTGGGCGTCTTCGCGACGTCCGGTGCGGAGGGCAGCTTCTACGAGGTCAAACGCTACCCACATCGCGTGCGGCGCGAAGGGAGGAAATTCGCCGACGGGTGCCAAGGCGATCGCGTGTTGGTAGGCGCCTTCCCAGTCCTCTTGCGCTGCCGCGATCAACGTTCGAACGTGATGACTGAAACTGTGGATACCGTAGGCCTTGCGAGCGAGTGTGTCGCGCTCCAGTTCCTCGCACCACCTCGTCGCATTCGCGACCTCGCCGCGGCCGGCCGCGAACAGTGCTTCCGCGTACACGAAGTACCAGCTCGCTGTCAGCGCGGTCCCGCGGGCAGCGGCGAGACCTTCGTCGGCCAACTCACGTCCTCGATCCCAACGGCCGCCGATGAAATCATCGAGGCACTCGGTCATCAGCGCACGGAAGTAGCTGCGGAAGCCGGAGCCATGACGGCCGCCCTCGATCAGCCGCCAGATCGCCGGGCGCGCGTCCGCGAGGAGGTCAACGTAGACGGCGCCGGTGGCCAGACGGTTGATTGTCATGGGATCGCGGTCATCCAGGTGCTGTGCGATCAACGCCTGCAACTCAGTTCGTACGCCCGGCCCGAATGCCAGGGGGTCAGCGAAGGCGCGGCTCAGCACCGACAGGATGGGCGGACACTCCGGGTCGATGCGGGCAAGGGCCTGAAAATAGTCTTCCCACAACTCCTTCACGCCTGCTTGCCAGCAAAGAACGAACCACGCGAAGAACGCCTCGATGAGCTCCTGGTTGTTCGCGCTCCAGCCATACGCGTCAGAATTGATCGCACGCGAGATCATCTTGTTTGCCGCCCCACAGTCACCGCCAAGATCGGCGTAGACCACGGCCGCAGCAACGACTGCTGAGAGTGTTTCCACGTCCTCCGGTTGGAGATTCTGAAGGTCCTGAAGGTGGCGTGCGGCGCCCTCGGGCTCTCCGATCACTTCTGCTTCGAAATAGGCCGCTTGCGCGAGTCTCCGCCGCCTGTCGTCGACGGAGGGCGTGAGCTGCGCCGACCGCGCTAACGCGCGAGCTGCGCCGTATACGTCTCCGCGGCTGAGCGCGCTGTGCGCGGAGAGTTCCAACAAGTCCGACGTGTCAGCGTCGACCTCGACCGCGGCATCAGCAAGATGCCAGGCCCGGCGTATCGGTTCTGTCCGGGTGGCCTCTGCCAGTTGTAAGTGGGCCTGACGTCGCTCCGGGCCGGTTGCATCTTCGACTAGGGCGTCGCGGATTAGCGGATGTGTGAAGCGAATCAACCATCTGGCCGGGTCGATTTCGATGAGCCCCGTTTGTTCGGCTGCCTCCAAGTCGCCGATATGCAGTCCGAGGTCGGCGACGAGCCGCAAATCCTCTCGACCGTCCAGCGCCAGCAGCAGTAGCGCTTGTTTCGTTGCTGCCGGAAGGCCAACGACGCGGGCGAGGAAGGACCGCTTCAGTCGCTGACTCAACGGCAGGTAGCCCGCAGGATCCGACAGTGATCCGGGAAGGTCACGGGCGACTTTGCCCAGCTCGAGAAGGGCGAGCGGGTTACCTTCCGAATGCTTCAGAATCAGTTCCCGCGTCACCCGCGGCAGT
>JBQCJQ010000290.1:0-2277 GCA_051952615.1 Humibacter sp. | reverse complement strand
GATGCTGTGGGGGCTGGGAATCAGCGGGGGACTTGTCGTGCTCGGGTTGACGCTCGGAGCGCTGTCGGCTTCGGCCGACGAGCCCGGGACGCCACCTGCTTCAAGCACCGGTTCGGGTGGTTCGCACGCCACGTTGTTGGGCTCGGTCGGGTCCGTGCTGGGCGCAGTCACCACGCCGGTGAGCGGCACCGTCAGCGGCGTCACCTCCACCGTCTCGAACGTCGCCGCGCCCGTCGTGCAGGCCCTCCCGGCTCCGGTGAAGCAGGTCGTGCAGCCCGTGACCAGCGCGGTCACCTCCGTGACATCCTCCATCTCGCTCACGCAGACGCTCGCCCCGGTCGAAAGCGGCGTCGACCAGGTCGTCGGATCGATCCCGGTGGTCGGCTCCACGGTCAGTTCCACAGTCGGCTCGCTGTCGAGTGCCACGGCTCCCGTCACAGGCCTCGTGGATGGTGTGGTCGGCGACGTGGGCTCCACGACCGGCACGGTCCTCGGGCCACCGGCATCCGGTACCGGCGGCGGTACGACGCCTGGCGGGTCCGGCACGGGTCCGGCGGATGGCACCACGGGGTCCGGTCAGGGCACTACCGGCTCCGGCAGCGGGGCGACATCCGGAACGTCCGGTGCCTCGTCCGCGGCCGCGCAGCTCGGGTCGCATCACGCGCCGAGTCTCGCGTCGGCATTCCTCGCGATCAGCAGGGGCACGACACCTCTCGCGTGGCAGCTCTCCGGGTCGTGGAACGCCGTCCACCCGACATCCACCGGATTCGGCCACCACACCCGGGTGGTGCCCGCTGCGCACAGACCAGCCGACCCCGACGCTCCGCCGGCACGATCGGCGGCAGGCTTCGGCGGGTCCGGCGGCGGCGCCTCCGCGAGCGGCGGGGCGTTCAGCGACGTGTCCGAGATCACCCTCTCGGGCCTCGCATCGAGGGCTTCCGGCTCGCCCGGCGCCGACGATCGATCTCTTCCCACTCCAACCTTCGAAACCGACTCCAGCCCCGACTGATCCGGGCCGCGCCGCGGGAGTGCGTCATCCCTCGGCTTCCGGCGCTCTGTTGTCTCTCGCGATGCGAGAGCGGGCGCCGCAGAAGCAGTGATGACCACCGCCGCGCAGCTCGTCGCCAGCGCGGGCACAACCCCGGTCATCCCGGGTAGTGCCGGGAAAGCGTTTGCGCGAGCGTCGCGGCGGAACCGGGTCGAGTCGATGCTCGACCGCCATGAAGGTTTGAGACGTTGTGTGGGATTCGGGGAGTTTCGGGTGCACATGTCTGTGCTGACGGAGGCGTTGGCCTCAGAGGATTGGGACGCCGTCGATCGGCTTCTCGACAAGGATTTCTTTTTCTATCTGTTCACGGATGACGACCTGCTCGACCGCCTGTTCGAGGCGGCGCCAGAGGAGTGGTACGAACGCCATCCACGGAACGTGATGCGTCGCGCGATCACTTCTGCCGCCAGGCGGCCGGTCCTGCTGATCGACGATGACGCGATCGAGCGGTTCTCGTCGTGGGTGAGCTCACAGCGCACCCCCGAGGCTCGGGACCTGCTCGTCCTCCGGCAGGCCCGCATCAGGGAGCTGCTCGCCGCTGGGCGTTACCGGGATGCGTCGGCCGCCGCAGACGACGCATTGGATGTCATCCACACCGCTGCGGACATGAGGCGTTTCTCCGACGTTCTGCCCGTGGCGTTCCTGCTGTGCGGAACGGCGAAGCTGCTCGCGTCGGACGTGCTCGGCGCGATCTCCATCTTCACCGAGGCCGTTCGCTGGGCGACGATGCAGACCGAGCATCCGGCCGGCAGGTACGCCCGCGAGCACCTCGCACTGGCCTACACGCTGGCCGAGCGGTATCGCCAGGCGGAGCGCCTGCTCACCATGACGGTGCGCGGGCTCGATCATCCTGGTCATGCAACTTTCCACTTTCAGCAGCCGGGCATTCTCGCGCGCGCTCTGATCGATGCGGCGACCGGCAATGTGACGGCCGATGCCGTGCCGGACGAGTCCGCGATGGTGGTGCCCGGGCACCACTGGTGGTGGGTCACCGTGCACGCTCAGGCGATCGCTGCGCTCGTGAATGGCACGCAGCGGGCCGCGGTCAACGAGATCGGCCAGCTCCTCATCTCGGAGCGCACCCGTTCCGGTCCAGAGTCGCTGCCCGGCGCCGTGCTTAGGGCGGCCCTGGCCCCCCACCACCAGTCCCACGGCGACCATCAGCCGGCTCACCCCACGCTCAACCGACCAGGACTGACCACAACATTGCCTGGCGTTCCCCAGGCGCG
>JBQCJQ010000289.1:0-3907 GCA_051952615.1 Humibacter sp. | reverse complement strand
AACGCGGTCGTCTGCGACGGCGACTCCTGCGAGATCCCTGCGACGACAGCCCCGGTGGCGGAGTAGCGCCTGCTACTCCGGGTCGGTGATGTCGGCCACGGTGGCGCCGTAGGCGTCGATGAGCGCGTCGGCGTCGACGAAGGCGCTGTAGCCGTGCTCGCCGGCACCCATCGCGATCGTGCGCCCGGCCACCGTGGAGTCGGCGAACACGGGCCACGCCGTTGTCGACCCGAGCGGAGTGATCGTGCCGCGTTCGTATCCCGTGGCATCCAGCGCGAGCGAGGCATCGGGGAGAGACAGCTTGTTCACGCCGACGAGCGCACGCAGCTTCGCCCAGGAGATCTTGCGGCCGCCAGGAACGAGCGCGAACAGGTAGTCGCCGTCGTGCCGCTTGACGACCAGGGTCTTCACGATGTCGTGCGGCTGCAGTCCGAGCAGTGCAGCCGCCTCGTGCAGCGACCCGGCCTGAGGACGCTCGACGATGCGCACCTGCAGGCCGCGAGCCTCGGCATCCGCTCGCACCCGCTCGCGTCCCTGTTGCGTCTCAGACGCCATGCACTCCTCGTTACACACGGGCGACAGCCGACCGTGGGGCGGTGATCCCCGCTTTCAGGTGGCATCTGGGAGAATCATGGGTGATGTCTCCCACCGCAACCCTAAGCGCTGCGCCCGTGACCCCGGCGCCCGCGAACGCCCAGCAGCTGGCCATCGGCCCGCTGCGGCTCGACGTGCCGGTTGTGCTGGCGCCGATGGCGGGTATCACGAACACCGCGTTCCGTCGACTGTGCCGTGAGTTCGGCGCCGGCCTCTATGTGAGCGAGATGATCACCTCGCGTGCCCTGGTCGAGCGCACGCCGGAGTCCATGCGTCTGATCCGTCATCACGAGAGCGAGACTCCGCGCTCGATCCAGCTCTACGGGGTCGACCCGAAGACCGTGCGCGAGGCGGTGACCATGCTGGTCGCCGAGGACAGAGCCGACCACATCGACCTGAACTTCGGATGCCCCGTGCCCAAGGTCACCCGCAAGGGCGGGGGAGCTGCACTCCCGTGGAAGCTCGACCTGTTCCGCGACATCGTGACGAACGCGGTCGAGGCGGCAGGCCCGCTCCCGCTGACGGTGAAGATGCGCAAGGGCATCGACTCCGACCACCTCACCTACCTCGAAGCCGGGCGCATCGCCGAGGACGCCGGTGTCGCGTCCATCGCGCTGCACGCACGCACGGCATCCGAGTTCTACTCCGGCCAGGCCGACTGGTCGGCGATCGCGACGCTCAAGCAGGCCGTGACGAGCGTGCCCGTGCTGGGCAACGGCGACATCTGGACGGCCCAGGATGCGGTGCGCATGGTCGACGAGACGGGATGTGACGGAGTCGTGGTGGGCCGCGGATGTCTCGGCAGGCCGTGGCTGTTCGGCGACCTCGCGGCGGCGTTCCACGCACGAGCGGGACTGATGAGCGCCGACGAGGCGGAGGCGGCGATCGCCCACCCGAGCCTCGGACAGGTCGCCGCAGCGTTCCGCAGGCACGCCGAGCTCCTCGTCGAGTTCTTCGAGAGCGAGGAACGTGGATGCCGCGACATCCGCAAGCACGTCGCATGGTACTTCAAGGGTTACCCCGTCGGCGGTGAGCTGCGGGCCAAGCTGGCGACGGTCGAGTCCCTGCAGCAGCTGGACGAGCTGCTCGGCACCCTCGACGCCTCGCTGCCCTACCCTGGCGAGGACGCGGAGGGACCGCGCGGACGCGCGGGAACACCCAAGGTGCCCGCGTTGCCCGATCGGTGGCTTCAGTCGCGCACCATCGCCGCGGAACAGCATGCGCAACTGGCCGAGGCAGAGGTGAACACGAGTGGCGGCTGACCTGGCGGGCTACACCGAGTTCGACAGGGAGCGCTGGCTGCCCGAGCAGCACTCGACGAGACGAAGCGACTTCGCGCGTGATCGCGCACGACTGCTGCACTCCAGCGCACTTCGCCGCCTCGCCGCCAAGACACAGGTGCTCAGCCCGACGGCAGGGCTCGACTTCGCGCGGAATCGGCTGACGCACTCGCTCGAGGTGGCACAGGTCGGCCGCGAGCTGGCATCGAGCCTGGGACTCGACCCCGACGTGGTCGACACCGCGTGCCTTGCGCACGACATCGGTCATCCGCCGTTCGGTCACAACGGGGAGCGTGCGCTGTCGGAGTGGGCGGCCGACATCGGCGGCTTCGAGGGCAATGCCCAGACGCTGAGGCTGTTGACCAGGCTCGAGCCGAAGGCGTTCGGTGAGGATGGCAGGCCATACGGGCTCAACCTGACGAGGGCGAGCCTCGACGCGAGCTGCAAGTACCCGTGGCCCGCGTCGGCTTCCGTCGCCGACCCCAGCGGACGGGCGAAGTTCGGCTTCTACGCGGATGACGAGCCGGCCTTCCACTGGCTCCGCCAGGGCGCCGTGGAGCGCGATCGCTGCATCGAGGCCCAGGTGATGGACCTCTCCGACGACATCGCGTACTCGGTGCACGACTTCGAAGACGCGGTCGTCAACGGCTACATCGACGTCGCCGCTCTCAGCAGCCGGGTCGATCACGACAGCCTCGTGAGCTCGATGTACGAGTGGATCGGCGGCGAGGTCGGCCACGACGAGCTGATCGCGGCGTTCGACCGTCTCGACAGCCTGGATGTCTGGCTCGATCGCTGGGACGGCTCACGTCGAGCCCAGGCGAGGCTCAAGAACCTCACCAGCCAGCTCATCGGCCGGTTCGCGGTCGCCTCCGCGCGGGCGACCAGGGAGGCTCATCCGGAGACCAGCCTGATCAGATTCGGCGCCGACGTCGTCGTGCCGCGCGAGATCCAGGCGGAGATCGCCGTGCTGAAGGGCATCGTCGCCACGTTCGTGATGTCGCGCAACACGAGGCAGCCCATCTACGCCAGGCAGCGAACGATGCTCTCCGAGCTGGCCGACGTGCTCCTGGCGACGGGCGAGGACGAGCTCGACCCCGGCTTCGCAGAGGACTGGCGCCACGCCTCCGACGACGCGGAGCGCAAGCGTGTCGTCGTCGATCAGGTGGCCAGCCTCACCGACCAGTCGGCGATCGCCTGGTTCGAGCGGCTGGCGAGCGGCCGCCAGCGCTGATGCTGTCAACAGGACCGGCAGTGCCAACAGGCCGGGCGTACCCTCCGATGCCGCCGGTGCGCGCTCAGTAGAATCATCGGCATGGCTGGACGGATTCGACAGAGCGATGTCGAAGAGGTCAAGTCCAGAACCAACATCGCCGACATCATCGGCGACTACGTCGCACTCAAGACCGCGGGCGTCGGCTCGCTGAAGGGCCTCTGCCCCTTTCACGACGAGCGAAGCCCGAGCTTCAACGTGCGTCCCCAGGTCGGGCTGTACCACTGCTTCGGATGCGGCGAGGGCGGCGACGTCTACGCGTTCCTGCAGAAGATGGACCACGTCTCGTTCGCGGAGGCCGTCGAACGTCTCGCCGCCCGCATCGGCTACACCCTGCACTACGAGGACGGCGGTCCTGCGGCATCCGAGACCGGCAATCGCGCACGCCTGATCGCCGCCAACGCTGCGGCGGAGGAGTTCTTCCGGGAGAAGCTCGGAGCGCCTGATGCGGATACCGCCCGCCGCTTCCTCGGGGAGCGCGGCTTCGATCCCGCTGCGGCCGAACGCTTCGGCGTGGGCTACGCGCCCAACACGTGGGACTCGCTCGGCGCCCATCTGCGCGGTCGCGGGTTCACGGCGGAGGAGCTCGCGGCATCCGGTCTCGTGTCGACCGGTGACCGCGGCAGCGCATACGACCGCTTCCGTGGCAGGGTGATCTGGCCCATCCGTGACGTGACGGGCCAGACGGTCGGCTTCGGTGCGCGGCGCCTGTTCGACGACGACAAGGGCCCGAAGTACCTGAACACCCCTGAGACGCCCA
>JBQCJQ010000288.1:0-6414 GCA_051952615.1 Humibacter sp. | reverse complement strand
CCAGGCCAGGTGTAGGTGATCGCGGAGAGCCCGGGCATCGGGTCGCTGATCGTCACACCGGTCTCGGTGATGTTCCCGGTGTTCGTGAGCTCGAACTGGTAGGTCACCAGATCACCCTCGACCCACGCCGAGCTCCCCTTGTGCGTGGCGGTCTTGACCAGCACCAGCTCGGGATCGGCAGGCAGCACGACCGTGGCCGTGTCGTCATCCGTCACTGCGTCGCCCGCCGATGGAACTCCTGTCGTCGTCGCCGTGTTGGCCACGCTCCCGGCATCGATGTCGGCCTGTTTGAGGGTGTAGTGCGCGACCGCCGTCACGACCTGTCCGGCCTCGAGCACTCCGTCGGCGCCGGGCCAGTCGTACGTGATCGAGCTCAGGCCGGCCATCGGGTCGGTGAGCGTCACGTCGTGCAGGGTGAGGTCGCCGAGGTTGGTGATCGCGAAGGTGTAGTCGACGACGTCACCGGCGACCGGTGGGTTCTTGCTGGAGTGCAGCGCACCGGTCTTCACGATCTGGATGCCCGTCTTGGCCGGCGTGTCGAGGTGGACGCTGTCCTGATCGGTCACGTCGTCGCCTGTCGGAGGCGTGCCGGTCACCGTGGCGGTGTTCGTCACCCCTGCGAGCCCGTCGACGTCGGCCTGGGTCACCGTGTAGGTGGCGGTCGCTGTCACGACCTGTCCGGGCGCGAGCACCCCGGCCGTCCCCGGCCAGGTGTAGGTGATGCTCGACAGTCCGGGCAGCGGGTCGGCGATCGTCACCCCTGTGAGGGTGGTGTTGCCGGTGTTCGTCGCGGTGAACGAGTACTGCAGCGTCTGCCCGACGCGTCCGCTCGTCCCCGGTGCATACGCGCCGTCCTTGACCAGCGAGATCGCCGGCGCGGGTGGGATGGTCACGATCGCGCTGTCGTCGTCGCTCACCTGCACCCCGAGCGGGGTCTGCCCTGTCGTAGTCGCCGTATTCAGCACCTGCCCGGCGTCGACATCCTGCTGCGTCACGGTGTACGACGCGGTCGCGGTCGCCTGCTGCCCCGGCGCGAGCACGCCGGGAGCCCCGGGCCAGGTGATCGTGGTCGCCGACAGGCCGGGCAACGCATCGGACAGCGTCACCGAGTTCAGGGTGATTGCGCCGTCGTTGACGATCGTGAACGAGTAGCCGATGACGTCACCGACGTTGTGCGCCACCTCGACCGAGGCGGTCTTCGTCAATGTCACGTGCGGCACCGCAGTGCTCGTCACGCTGTGGCTATCGGTGTCCGAGACCGGGTCGCCGGCGGGCGGGTCTCCGACGACGGTGGCGGTGTTGTCGATGCGAGTGTCGTCGATGTCGGCCTGAGTCACGGTATACGTGGCGGTCGCCGTCACGACATCCCCCGGAGCGAGCACACCGGTGGCCCCCGGCCAGGTGTAGGTGATCGCGGAAAGCCCGGGCAACGGGTCGGAGACCGTGACGTTGGTCAGCGTCACGTCACCCGTATTGGTCGCCTCGAACGTGTAGTGGATCGTGTCGCCGACAGCACCGTACGTCGCCTCGGTCGCCCCCTTCACCAGGGTGATCGCAGGGCTGGTCTGCACGGTGTCGACATCCGTCGCCGAACCGGTCAGCGTGGCGTCAGGGTTGGCCGGATCGGGTGCCGACACCCGAGCGACGTTGGTCAGCCGAGCCGTGTCGACCGTCGACTCCACCTGCACGGTCACCGTTCGTGTCAGCGTGTCGGCCTCGGAGATGTCCGGAAGCGACCACGTCACCACGCCACCCGAAGCCGTACCGCCATCCGATGCGGAGACGAACACCACCCCATCCGGCAACACATCGGTCAGCGTGGCGCCTGCGAGGGTCTCGAAATCGAGCGGGTTCGTCACGGTCACCGTATAGGTCAGCTGGTCACCCGGAGACGCCGTCGTGACACCGTCATCCTTGGTCACGCCGATATCACCGGCGGCGGGCAACGCATCGACCCGCATGCTGTCCTCGTTGTTGCTGAGGATGGGATCGAACATCTGGCCCTGCACGTCGGCGACGACGGTCAGATCCGACGTCGTGCTCGCGATGACCGGAATGTTCAGAGGGACCGGCACGCCCAGTAGGAGGGGGTCGTTGGAGGTGCACGACAGGCTGGCCGGGCCGACGGCTGTGCCGTAGATGGGGTTGCCGTCAGCGTCGGTCGCCGTGCAGGTCCAGCCGTCCGGGGTGAAGGAGGTCACCTCGAGGCCGGCAGGGATGTCGTGCAGCACGACCTCCCCGATTGTCGACGGCGCACCGCCGTTGTTGGTCACGGTCCACGGCAGGATGCCCGGCCGTCCCGCCTGCAACTGCGGGGTACCCGCCACGATCTGCAGGTCGGTCTCCTCGATCGAGGCGCAGACCGGTGCCGGCTCCGACACGGTGCCGAGCCCGGTCGCCTTCACCGCGAACGAGTTGCACCCGACCGCACCGAACCCGGGCGAATCGTTGACCGCGGCGGTGTACTGCAGCGAGAACGATGCGCCGGCCGCAAGGTTGCCGGCCTTGGACACCCTGATGGCCTGAGCACCCGCAGAGGTCGAGTTCCAGTCATCCGCACAGCCCGGGACAGTGGCGTCAACCTCAGGACGGCAGGGTTGGGTGCTGGTCGAGAATGTCGCCGTGGCGCCGTTCGTCGGGGTCGTGATCGTCTCGACCGTCTCGTTCATCGTCGACCCGCGCGGGTCGTTCGCGGTCGCCGAGCTGGTTCCGGTGTCTCCGATGTAGGGCAGGATGTCGTAGCCGACCACATCCGAAAGCGTGGTGTTACCGGTGTTGGTCACGGTCAGCCGGTACTTGATGCTGGTCGAGTTCGGCGGCACACCGACCTGACTGTTCGGATCGGCGTACCACCGGCATCCATCGTCTTGGCTCGTGTCTGGGAGGCAGATCTCCTTGAGCACCTGCATCGCGCCCACCGCCGCGACTGGCACTCCAGCGATCGCAGGTGCTTCGCTGAAGATCTCGCCGGTGTTTCCGTCGCCGTCGAGGTCGGGTGCGTCGGTGAACGGATGGGTGAAGATGTCCCCCGGCTCGACGGTGTTGCTGTTTCCGATGAACCCGCGCGGCACGCCGACCGAACCGGCCGCGGCGTTCGGACCGGGTCGTGCGACGACGGACATGACGGGCAGGCCCTTGTTCTCACCGAACACCGTGCCGTCCGGCCACGTCGCGACGACCACCTGGCGGTCGACGCCGGCCACCGACACGGTGCGGTACTGGTAGCTCACTCCCGGTGGCACGGATCCGGCCGGGAACGACGCCGAACCCGGCGTGATGTTCCAGTTGACCGGCGCCATGAAGACGTACTGCGGGGTGAGGTCTCGGTTGGCGGCGACGCTCGAGGTCGAGCCGCCCAGCGTGAACGTGACATTGGTCGTGGGCGTCGCCTGGGTCGCGCCGCCCGCGATGGTCGGCGTGCCGAGGGACGCGGTGATGGTCGGGTTCGGGCCCAGCAGCGTGACCTGAGCGGTGTCGCTGCCTAGGTCGAGCGTCGGCAGGTCGTAGTTCGGGTACTGGAGTTCCGCACTGGCGGTGTTCGTGTGCACGGAGTTCGGGATCGCGTCCTGGTTGACGTGCATGTAGAACAGCACGAAGAAGCGGTTCTTGTCCGTGGCACCGGCGTATGCGCGCCCGCCCGGGATCTCATCACCGGTCACCGTCGCGGCTACGATGCGGCGACCGGCAGGGGCTGTGTAGTCGTTCTGCGCTGTGCCCTTCGTGCCGTCATCGAGGGTGTAGTTGATCGTGCCCGTCCAGGCCGGCACCGAGGTCGGCGTCGCGGTTCCGCTCGCGTCGAACCGCATGCCGATCTCATACACGGGGAGGGTCGGTCCCTGATCCAGATCCAAGTCGGTGACCACCGGCACTGCAGGTGTGTTGCCGGTGTTGTAGACGTCGACCCACCAGAAGCCGCGGTTCTGTCCGCTCGCGGGGATGCCCAGCGTCGTGACCGTCGCGTTGACCGAGTTGTCGTGCACGGTCTTGTCCATGGAGCCGCCGGTGAACGGCGCTTCGAACTGGATGGTGTGGCTCACCGGACCCAGCGGGACGTCGGCCAGCTGCGGATAGTCGGGGTAGGTCATCACCGCGCTCGCGGTGTTCGTGCGCTCACCGCCGGGTTGGGCATCCGAGCTCACCTTGTACAAATAGCGGACCGAGTAATTGGTGCGTTGCGTGTCGGTCGGCAGCAGGTTCGGTCCGGCGAGCGGTGGCGAGGTCACCGTCGAGGTCACGAAACGGTAGCCATCGGGCGCATCCGCTGTGCCGGTCGAGGTGCCTGACTGAGTCGTGGTGCCGTTGGTGGCGGTCCAGGCGATGGTCGAGCCGACCGGAGCCACGATCTCGTACACCGGAGCGTCGGGCTGGTCCAGAGTGTTGTCGGTCACCACCGCGACACCGGGAACGTTCGCCTGGTTGCCGACCGTGACATCCCATTCCTTGTCGTTCTCGCCACCGGGTGCCGGGATCGTCACGGGAGACAGATTGTTGTTGATGCGATGCGAGCCGTCGAACGTGGAGGTCTTCGGGTCCATCACAGCCTTGGGGAACGGGTCGGTGCAGCGCACCGTATAGCCGACGCCCGGACCCTTCGACGCGGTCTTCACGTCGGCCGCAGTACCCGGCATGCTGATGTAGGTCACCGAAGCGCTCGCGCTCGGACTGTCCGTGTGGGCGTCGTAGTTGCAGGTCTGCCCTGGAGGAGCGAGGTTCGCCTTCGGGAACTCGATCGTGATGGTGCGCGGAACTCCCGCAGTGCCCGTGTTGTACCCGTTGGTCGCACCCCACCCGATCGCGGCGGTGTTTCCGGTCGACGTCCATGCCGGTGCGGGCCAGGTCAGGATGAGCCCCGTCGACACGTCACCGCTGACCACTGGCTGAGGCACGGGCTGGCCGTTCACAGGGCCAGCGGTCACGGACACCAGCTCAGCTCCGGGCGGCAGCTGCTGGGTGACCGTGTAGTCGCTCGCGCAAATCGTGCCGTTGGGATCCACGACGGTGTACGCCGTGACCCTGGCCGTCACACAGCCGGTTCCGAAACCGGTGGTGAACGTATATGGGGTGTCCGTGACGAGCACGCCGCCCTGCGGCACCGCGCGTCCGTTGGGGTCGACCATGTTCGTGTAGGTGACCCCCGGGGTCGGGGTGTTGATCTGCCAGGTCACCGGATCCGTCGTCGAGGTCTGCTCTCCGCTCGCGGTGTCGGCGTTGCCCCTCACCGTCTGGGTGATCGGGAACCCGGTGGGAAAGTTCGAGACCGCGCAGTTGGTCTTCTCGCCATCCCGGCCGACGTTCCAGTCGCCACAGCCCGCCCCGGTCGAGTACTCGACCGTGAACTGACCGGACTGCCCCGCGGAGAGGTTGCCGAGCGACACGGTGTAGCCGGCCGCCGCGGATCCGGTGATCGATCCGCCCGAAAGCGGCGGGATGAACCCGGACTGGGTCAACAGCCGATAGAAGTCGTGGTTGGGATCCAGTTGCGTCGGGTCGAACTTGACCGTGGCGTTCGTGCAGTCCGCGGAGACACAGGAGAAGTCGACGCGGAAGGCGATCTTCGACGAGAGCCCGATCGACGTTGCGGCCGCCAGGTTCGTGATGGGCGCGCCCGTCGTGGCGTCGACCGCGGTCACGTTCACCAGAACCTGCGCCGCACCCGCCGCGTTGGCCGGAAGCCCCGCGCCGAAGATCGAGAGCAGGATGAGCGGGATCGCCACCAGCGCGGCGAACCACTTCGGTGTTCGGCGCCGCGGCTCGACGTGTCGGCCTTCTCGCGTACTGCTGCTCATCGGGATCCCCACTTCCGTCAGACTTCCGCGCGCGGGCGCGGTCATCCACGGCGGAGCGCGCGAGACGCAGCAACGTCACACGTCGAACCGACCTGAAACCCCGAAACCCGAAACTCGAAGCGGCAGCAGCCACCAAAGGCAACGCCGCGCCTAGACGCTAGCCGTGGTCGAACGCGCAGGGCATCACGCGAATCGCGCTATATCTGTGCGCTTCTCAGTACTGGTCGGCCGGGGGGCCGCGATCGTGTGGCTGGTTCGATCAGGCGCGACGACGGCGGGTCATCCAGGCTGCGGCCGCGGCGAGCGCTCCGAGCACCAGGAGTCCTAGTCCGACGAGGGCGGCCGTCCAGGTGTCGCTACCGGTGTCGGCAAGTCCAGAGCCCGACCCGGATGCTGATCCTGACGTCGCCACCACCGTGGGGTCCGGCGTCGGCGTAGGCGTGGGCGTCGGGGTCACCACGGGGGCGATCTCCGCCACCGTCGCCGTGGACGGGTCCGAGGTCAGCGAATCCCCACCCGGCGTCGTGCCGGTGACCGTCGCTGTGTTCGACAGCTCGCCGTCGGAGAGGTCCGCAGCGACAACCGCGTACGTGGCCGTGCAGTCGATCTCCTGGCCGGGGGCGATCAC
>JBQCJQ010000287.1:0-2768 GCA_051952615.1 Humibacter sp. | reverse complement strand
AGCCGCAGTTGCTGCGTCTTCGCGTCGACGAGACCCTGTCCCGTTCCGAGCGCGCGACCGACCGTGAGCAGGTCGTCGATGTCGGAGATGATCTCGCCGGCGGTGAAGCTCCAAGAGGGATTCCAGTCGGTCGAGTCCGCCGGGGCATCCGGCGTTGCCTCGTTCCCGTTCAACGTGAACCCGTGGGCGTACGGCTCCGGTATCGCCGCTGAGTCGCCCGGCCACGACGTGTTCGTCAGGTGCAGAGGACCGATGATGCGCTTCTGCAGCTCCTCGGCGAATGTCTGGCCGGTGACCTTCTCGATCACCATTCCGAGCAGCACGGTGTTGGTGTTCGTGTAGTTGAAGCTCTCGCCGGGCGCGTACAGCGGGGAGATCTCCGTCGCGGCTTTGACGACCTCTTCCGGGGAGTACACCGCTGTCGGGTCGGCGAAGTACTTCTCGAGGAGCTTCTCGTTCATGGTGTAGCTGGCGATGCCGCTGGTCATGTTCGCGAGCTGCGTGAGGGTGATCTTGTCGCCGTTCGGGATGCCCGTGACGTACTTGCCGATCGTGTCATCGAGAGAGAGCTTTCCCTCCTGCGCGAGCTGCAGCACGATCGTGGTCGTGTACATCTTGGTCAGCGAGGCGATGCGCGTGTGCATGCCGACCTGCATCGGGGTGTCGGTCGCCGGGTCGGCCGAACCGTACGCCTTCGTCCAGGTGCCCTTCGGCGTGCGAACACCGACGATCGCGCCCGGCGATGCTCCGAGCTTGAACGCCTTCTGCGCGGCAGCGTCGAGTTTCGCGGCGGTGGCGGCGGGCAGAGCTGTGGTCGACGCCGTGTTCTCTTTGGCGGCGATGGTCTTACCCGGATCGGCGACGCAGCCGCCCGTCGAATCGGGCTCGGCGGCGGCGGTCGTTCGGGTGGGCGTCGTCGGCGTGGAGGACGGCGCCGAGCATCCGGTCAATACCAGGATGCCGGCCAGCGCGACGGCTGCCGTGGCGCGTGAGAGGTGCGACGAGTTCATTTCACTCCGTGGATGTGTAGATGCTCTTCATGAGGCGGGTCGCGATCGTCGCGGCCGGTGGACGACCGTCGGCGGCGGGCGCGAGGTTCGACCAGACGACGATCGTCACCTTGTCGACGGGGTCGTATCCCATGAACGAGTTGAAGCCGGGCAGCTCGCCGGTGTGGCCGTAGAGGGGGCCGATCTTGGCGATGCCCCACCCGTACTTGGGGTCGGGAAGGTCGACGGGGACCGCGCGAACGCTGTCGAGTCGCTCCTTCTGCAGGTCGCTGTCGAGCAGCCCTCCACCGCCGAGTGCCTCCACCCACGTGGCGAGGTCCCCGATGGTCGAGATGGCGCCCCCTGCCGCCCACGCCCATGACGGGTTAGCGTCGGTCTGGTCGCTGGGGAGCAGTGTGCCGGCCTTGGCCTTGGCGAGCTGGTCATCCGGCAGCTTCGCCGACTCCATGGTGTCGACGTTGTTCGAATACATGTAGCCGTGCGAGTACGGCTCCGGCAGCGAGGAGTCATCAGCTGCCGGGAAGGATGTCTGGTGCAGCCCGAGCGGTTCGAACAACCGCTTCTCGAAGATGGTGCCCAGAGGTTCGCCATCGAGTTTCTCCGCGATGAGGCCGAGCAGCACGGTGTTGGTGTTGGAGTACGCCCACCCGTCGCCCGGCGCGAAGAGCGGCTTCTCGGCAAGCCCCATCGCGGCGAGCTCCTGTGGCGTCCAGACGCGTTGCGGCTGCTTGTCGAGGGCGGTGTTCAGCTCGAGGGTCGCGGTGTAGTTCGCGAGACCGCTTCGCATGTCGAGCAGGTCTTCGATCGTGATGTTGCCGCCGTTCGGGATGCCGGGCAGATACTTCGACACCGGGTCGGCGAGAGCGATCTTTCCCTCCTGAACGAGCTGGAGAATGACCGTGCCGGTCATCGTCTTGGTGTTTGACCCGATGCGGAAGTGGTCGCCGAGCGATACGGGGGTGGTTCCGCCGAGCTCGGTCACGCCGTAGGTCGCCGTGATCTCGCCCTTCGGCGTGCGCACCAGCATGGCCGCGCCGGGCAGCTGCATGCTCTTCGCGGTCTGCTCGAACTCCGAGCGCAGCGTCGCGGCGTCCGCCGTCACCCCGCCCTCGCTTGCACTATGGCTCGCAGTCGGACGGGGTGCGGCATCACCCCCCGAGCACGCGGAGGCGAGCACGCCGATGACGAGCAGCGAGGCCATCGTCGTGGCCTGCCGTCTCAGCCGCCGGCTGCGGGTCGATCCCGTCACTCGCATGCGTCCCCAGTCGTGCTCCTGCCCGCGAGCGGAACGCCCGCGGATCAGAATCAGCCTTCCGTGCCGTCGTCTGCGATGACATGGGCCTAGGTCCATTTCCGCGGCATCCAGAGGGCGAAAGAGTGTTGGCAAGCCCCTCTTCTTCCGGAAGGCACTCCGTGGTCTCTACTCGCCTCACGAAGCCGGTCGTGCTCGCGGCCGTGCTCCTTTTCGTCCTGGCCGGATGCGCCATGCGGCCGTCGGCTGCGCCGGATGCCACGCAAAGCGATGCCACCCCATCGACGTCATCCGTTCCTGCGGTCTCGACCTGCGTCGGCGATCGGGCAGCGGTCGTCTCGCGCACGGCGGCTCTTCCGACGACCGCGATGTCCTCCGACCTCACGGCGACGATCGACAAGGCAGCCGAGAAGGGGTTCGCCCAAGCGGCCGCCCCGGGAGCGATCGTCGCGGTGCAGTCGCCGAAGGGGCTGTTCGTCAAGGCCTACGGCGTCGCCGACCCGTCC
>JBQCJQ010000286.1:0-5904 GCA_051952615.1 Humibacter sp. | reverse complement strand
CGGTTCGCGCGGAGCACCCTGGTTCGCAGCGGAAGGGTCAGCTCGATCGTGTCGCCTGCCTGCCACTCCCGCTCGAGTCGCGTGTACGTTCCGGGAGCCGACGCCTCCACCCGCTCGCCGTTGACGGTGAGGCCGGCGCCACGGGCCCAGCCCGGAATACGAAGGCGAACGGGCAGGCCGCCCTCAGCCGACTCCTCGACGGTGAACCGCACGCGCTCACCCCACGGGTACTCGGTGTCCTCGCGGAGGGCGAGCACTCGTGACCCGTCGGAGACACGGATGTCGCTGCCTCCGTACAGGTGCACGTAGACCTCGCCTGCTGAGACGGATGCCGCACGCTCGTGGAACCGAGCGAGGGTGCGTGCGGTGTTCGGCGGGCAGCAGAAGCAGCTGAGGTAGGTCTGCCTGAGCCGCTCGTCGGAGGGCGGCGGAGCGGGAACCGGGTCGAGCGCCGTGTCTCCCGGGCGTCTCAGCGGGTAGGGGAGATCTCGCACCTGCCTGAGCGGGTTGGTGTAGAAGTACGCGGTGCCGTCGAGGCTGATGCCGGCGAGCAGCGCGTTGTACGCGATCGTCTCGATGACGTCGGCGTACCTGGCGTCTCCGGTGAGCGCGAGCATCCGCTCGCTCCAGAGGATCATCCCGATGTTCGCGCACGACTCGCTGTGCGCCGTGGTGTTCGGCAGCTGATAGGCGCGTCCGTACGCCTGGTGCACCCTGCTGATCTCCGACTGCCACGGGTCGCCGTCTGGCGAGGCGCCGTCGTAGAGCGCGCCGCATCCTCCGGTGACGTAGAGCTTCGTGTCGACGACGTCCCGCCAGAGGTCTTGCAGCACCTCGAAGAGCTCATCGTCCCTGTTCTCTGCGACGAGGTCGGCCAGCCCGGCATACAGGTAGTTGGCGCGTACGGCGTGGCCGGCGACGACCTTCTGATCCCGAACCGGAAGCCGGTCCTGGTTGTCGTCGCCACCGTCGAAGTCGTCTCGCACCCGAACGAACGCCTCGGCGAGACGGAGGTACCGGTCATCCTGCGTCACCCGATAGAGCTCGACGACTGCCATGTAGTGAGAGGGACAGATCGCGCTCCTGGCCAGCTCGACGGGCTTGTTCGTCGCCAGGTCCTCCAGGAAGGCGGCCGCCTTGCGCGCCACGTTCAGCAGGGTCGTGCTTCCCGTGACCTCGTAGTGACGGACCCCGGCCGTGATGAGATGGCCGAGGTTGTAGGTCTCGAAGGCGAACCGGTCGGCCAGCTCGACGGCGTCGCCGTTCCTGTTGGCGGCGATGATCGTCGGTGTGTGGAGATAGCCGTCGTCGCGCTGCACAGACGCGATGAGCTCGGCGACCTGCTCGACGGTGTCGGCCAGCCACTGCTCGGGCGCCACCTCGAGCTGCGCGATCGCGGCTTCGAGCCACTTGTAGAGATCGCCGTCCATGAAGGGAGGGCCCTGATGCTCACCGGCTTCGAGTCCGGCCGCGATGCGGAAGTTCCGCAGGCCTGGGCTCACCGCGGGGTCGCTGAGCGATGCCCACATCTGCGGAACCGTGGTCTCGAACGTGCGCTCCTGCACGTCGTGCCAGAAGCCTCTTCCCCACCGCACCTGCGCCGCGCGAAGCGCGCGAAGGGGCTCGGTGGGAAGCGGGGTCGTCGTCGACATGTGTTCCTCTCGGATGTGGCCGGTGCAGTCAGGCTAAAAGGTGGTGCAAGAATTCGCAAGCCTGCATGAACTTGCAGTATGGAACGTGTCAACGGGCTAAGAATGCATAGAATTTCAACCCTGACTGTTGACACACTTCAAATCGACGCCTAGTCTCACTCCGTACCTTCCGCATGCCCCCGCAATCCACGTTCGTCAAGGAGGACGCAATGATCACCCGCCGAAGCCGCCGCACCCTCGTTGCGGCGTCCCTCGCCGCTGTGACGGCCATCTCTCTCGCTGCCTGTTCCAGCGGCGGAGCGTCAGCCGGCGGCAACTCGTCCGGCAAGGACCCGCAGAACTTCACGGTCCTCACCGCCAACGAGAACCCCGCGCTCGCCGCGGACATCAAGGCACTTTCGACCGGCGCGTGCTCCGCAGAGAACAAGGCACTCCCGCTGAAGAGCGAGACGGTCGCGCAGGCCGACGTCGTTCAGAAGGTCACCCTGCTGGCCAGCCAGAACGCTCTCCCGACGCACTTCATCGCCGGAACGTCGATGGTCACGCCGACCGGGGACCTCGGCAAGAACAACCTCGTGCTGAACTACGAGAACGAGCTCAAGAAGCTGGGTGTGTGGGATGACATCCTTCCGTCCGCCGCATCGACGGTGTCATCCGTGTACGGCCAGATGGTCTCGTTGCCGTACCAGTACAACATCGAGGGCATCTGGTACAACAAGGACCTCTTCTCGAAGCTGGGGCTGTCGCAGCCGACCACCTTCGACGAGCTGATGGCGGATGCCGCCAAGATCAAGGCCGCCGGGTACACACCGTTCGCCACCGACGGCAAGGACGCCTGGCCGATCACGCGGCTCATCGGCGACTACATCTTCCGCAGCGTCGGCCCCGACGCGATGAAGGACATCAAGGACGGCAAGGCCAAGCTGACCGACGCCGAGTACGTGAAGGCCGCCGCCGAGATTCAGAAGATGGCACAGGACGGCTACCTCGGGCAGGGCTTCGTCTCCACCGACGCCGCGACGGCGACCAACGCCTTCCTCACCGGCAAGGCGGCCATGATGTACAACGGCTCGTGGCTGCTCTCCAACATCAACGACAAGTCGCAGGACGTCATCGGCGCCGACAACGTCGGCCTTATGCCGTTCCCCGGCGTCACCGGCGGTGCGGGCAGCATCGACCAGTGGCCGGCGAACGCTGGCGCTGCGATGGCGATGAACTCGAAGCAGGCCGGCCCGAAGGTCGACGCGTGGCTCAAGTGCATCGCGCAGAACTACGGCTCCGAGGCCATGAAGAACGGCGGGGTCGTGTCGGGCTTCAAGCTCAACAAGGATGTCGCAGACATCCCCGCCCCGACGAAGATGGTGCAGACCAAGGTCGCCGACATCAAGGAGACCGTGCTCTGGTTCGAGGCTCTGATGGACGCGAAGTCGACGGCGCTCGCGCAGTCGAACGTCTCGCTGCTGACGACCGGCCAGATGTCGCCGCAGACGTACATGTCGCAGCTTCAGGCCAGCCTCGACGCCAACAAGTAGAAGCCGCAAGGCAAGGCGTCTGCCGGCACGGATATTGCCGCAAAGCCAAGGTCCGAGCCGGTCGGCGTCGGGAGGACTTTCATGCAACGTGTGTTCGGCGATCGCAAGACCATCGTCATTCTTCTTGCGCCGACGCTCATCATCTATGTGCTTCTGAAGATCGTTCCGGTGATGTGGTCGCTCGGGCTCTCGTTCTTCCAGGGCAACTCGCTGAGCGGCTTCTCGTTCGTGGGTTTCGCGAACTTCGGCAAATTCTTCACCGACCCGATCGCCATCCAGTCGCTCTGGGTGAGCATCATCTTCGCCATCCTCGCGACCGGCGGGCAGATCATCCTGGGCTACCTGCTCGCGCTGCTCTACGTCTTCGTGCTGAAGAACGGCTCGGCCTTCGTGCGCACCGCGGTGTTCTTCCCGATGGTGCTGCCGACCGTCGCGGTCGCGCTGCTGTTCCGCAACCTCGTCTCGGTAGGCCAGAACCAGGGACCCGTCAACGACATCATCAACTTCTTCGGTGGCAAGAGCGTCGAGTTCCTCGCCTCCGGCGTCGGCACCATGGTCGTCGCGCTCGCCATGACGTACTGGAGCTCCATGGGGTTCTACGCCGTGCTGCTCTACACCGGCCTGCTCGATATCCCTGAGGAGGTGATCGAGTCGGCGCGGCTCGACGGCGCGAACGGCGCCAAGCTCGTGCGGCACATCATCGTGCCGCTCTCGATGCCGATCCTCATCTCGTCGATCATCTTCAGCTTCAACTCGACGCTGAAGGTCTTCGACAGCCTGCTCGCACTGAACAACGGGGGCCCGGGAACCTCGACGACGCCGCTCACCCTGTACATGTACCAGACCGCGTTCAACTACTCGGACTACGGCTACGCCAGCACGATCGCGCTCGTGCTGACGATCCTGTGCCTGCTCTTCACGCTCGCGATCTTCCGTTCATCGAGCAGGAAGGTGGAGAGCTGAGATGACCACCTCGAAGACCATCGCCGACACCGGCTTCACTCAGCCGCGCGCCACCTCCTCTGCGCGGTCGCGCAGGGTCGCCCGGACGATCCGCAGGTTCCCGGTCTGGATCCTGGTCGCCGTGCTGCTGATCGTCGTGCTGTACCCGCAGTTCTGGATGGTCATGGGCTCGTTCAAGACCCAGACCGAGTTCCTCTCCAACCCGACCTGGAGCCTGCCGCAGCACTGGGACTTCAACAACTACGTTCAAGCGCTCACGACGGGCAACGTCGCGGTGAACTACCGCAACAGCATCCTCGTCACGGTGCCGTCGGTGTGTCTCATCCTCATCCTCGGAGTCGCTGCCGGCTATGCGCTCGAGGTGATGGTGTGGCGCGGGCGCAATCCGGTGCTGCTGCTCATCCTGGCCGGCATCATGGTGCCAGGTCAGATGATCCTGGTGCCGCTCTTCACCTTCTACTTCAAGATCGGCATCACCGACAGCCTGTGGCCGATGATCATCACGTATACGGTGGATGGCCTTCCCTTGACGACCTTCCTGATGGCGGCGTACTTCAGGTCGGTGCCACGAGAGGTCTTCGAGGCCGCCACGGTCGACGGCTCCGGGCCGCTCCGCTCGTTCTTCACGATCGGCGTCCCGCTCATGCGCAACGCGATCCTGACCGTCGCGCTCGTCGAGTTCTTCAGCATCTGGAACGACTTGCTCATCGCGCTGACGTTCACGACCGACCCGTCGCTGGCGACCATTCAGGTCGGCCTTCTCAGCTTGAACGACCAGTATGGATCCACGCAGTACGGCCCGCTGTTCGCCGCGGTGAGCATCAACATCATCGTGCTGCTCATCGTGTTCATCTTCCTCAACAAGAGGATCATGTCCGGTCTCGCCGCCGGGTCTCTGAAGGGATAGGTCATGACCAGAGTCGCGTTCCTGCACACCGGAGCCGTCGTCATCCAGCCCGTGATGGAGCTGGCGAGGGAGTACCTTCCCGAGGCGACCACGATCAACTACCTCGACGACCGCATCGTGGCCGACCTGGGCGACGATGACCTTGCGTCATCCGTTCCCACCAGGGTCGCCGGGCTGGTGGCCGCAGCGGAGAACGCGGGCGCGGACGTCGTCATGCTGACGTGCTCGTCCATCTCCGAGCTCGCGGAGCCCGTGTCTCGCGAGCTCGGCATCCCCGTGCTCCGCATCGACGAGGCGATGGCGGACGAGGCCGTGGCGACCGGGCACCGCATCGCGGTGCTCGCGACCCTGCCGACGACGTGCGCGCCGACCCTGAGGCTGATCGCGGAGCGTGCCGCGCTCGCGGGCGCCGCCCCCGTGATCACCAGCGAGGTCATCGACGGTGCGTTCGAGGCCGTCTCGCACGGCGACCGCGAGACCCACGATCGTCTGGTGGCCGGCGCGATCGAGCGCGTGGCGGCCGACGCGGACGTGATCGTGCTCGCGCAGGCGTCGATGGCGAGCGCCGCGAGTGCCGCCCATGTCGACGTCCCTGTGCTGACGAGTCTGGTGCCCGGCATCCGCCGGCTCCGCGAGGCGATCGACGCGCTCTAGGCGCCCGGCCCGTCAGCCCTGGGCGAGTGCCTCAGCGGTCTGCAGGTCCGTCACGAGCGTGTTGACCCAGTGACCGGCCAGCGCGCCATGGATGGCCTCGTGCTTGCGCATGCCGCCGGCGATGCCGACCCTGCGGGGAACGCGGCGGAGGTCGTCGACCGGGATGGCGATGATGCGGTCATCCACCGGGCCGGCG
>JBQCJQ010000285.1:0-4900 GCA_051952615.1 Humibacter sp. | reverse complement strand
AGGATCCGATCGCGCCTGCGGAGCTCGCGGACAGGCTCTCCCTCACCATCCTCAGCTATCTGCTCCGTACGGGCTCCTCCACTGCGGAGAGCCGCCCGTAAGCGGCTCTGCTGAGCCGTCGATGCTGGCGGACGCTCGCCACCTTCGGATCGCGCCCATGGCGGCGTGCGCGAACTTGCGTCAACGAGAAAACCCCCGGCGGACCGGGGGTTTTTCTGCGGAGACGGAGGGATTTGAACCCTCGGTCCCCTTGCGAGGACTCCACCTTAGCAGGGTGAAATCGACGATCCGTAGCAATGCGGCCACGCCCTGGACTGTCCCGCCGAATCACGCGCGATTCACCCACACACCAGGCGATTTCGGCCCTCGCGCCATCTCCTCGCCACGCACTCCCTGCACGGAGTACTCGTCGCGAATCGGCATGCTCGCGATGCTCGGGGACACCTGGGGGACACCTGACTCCCCGTATGGTGCGCCGACCACCGCTCAACCCAGGAGATGCTGCAGTGCGCGCAGACACGGATTCAGCACCCATGTCGCGTTCAGTTCAGAACTGTCCGATTGCGAGGCCGAGCCGCAGGTACAGGTCAGTCACGACTTCGTAGTTCGCTCGATACGGGACGCATACACCGCGGCGCGGTTGCCCCTCCACGAATGGCAGGTCGGCTCACGAGCCCGGCGTCTTCAAGCGCTTGAAGGCGAGGCTGGAGCGACTGAGCCAGAGGGTCCAGCGCATCGCAGATAGGGGCGACGGTCACTTCGGGAAGCTCGCGGAGATAGCGCGCCAGACTCTCACCAGGTCTCCGAGATGCGAAATCGGATCTTTCGCACCCTCTGAGCCGGTGGGCCGCGCGAGTCGTGGCATGGACCCAAGGTTGACTGCTATGCCGTCAGGCCATGATCGAACCTTTCGACTAGCGCCTCACAGGGACCGCCCCCGCCACGAGCGGACAACGGGTGCCTGTGAAGATACTCGCAGCACAGAGATTGCAGTGGATGCACGTCGAGCGGGCTCCAGTACCCCGGCTCAGTCGATGGATGAGGTCGGGCTCGCGAAGCAGCGCGCGTGCCATTGCGACGTACTCGAATCCGTCACGCATCGCCGCCTGCATCGCGTCGAGGTCGGTGATGCCCCCGAGCAGAACCAGCGGCATCTTCAGCGCCTCGCGGAACTGCCGCGCATAGTCGAGAAAGTACATCGGCTCATACGGATACTTGCTGAAGACGGCCCAGCCGAACATCTTCATCCCGAGTCGGATGATCGGCTTCTGCGTCGCTGCCATCTCGGCCAACGGAACGTCGCCGCGAAACAGGTACATGGGATTGAGGAGCGAGGACCCGCCGGTCAGCTCCAGCGCGTCAAGGTGACCGTCTGCCTCGACAAGCCGCGCGAACGCGAGCGATTCGTCCAGCCATAGGCCGCCGGGTACGCCATCGGCCATGTTGGTCTTCGCGAGGACCGCGATCTGCCCGTCGGCCGCCTCGCGGACCGCCTCGAGGATCATGCGCGGAAAGCGGGACCGGTTCTCCAACGTCCCGCCCCACTCATCCTTGCGCTTGTTGATGTTGGGGCTCAGGAAGGAGCTCGCGAGGTAGTTGTGACCGACGTGAACCTCGACGGCGTCGAAACCCACGTCGATCGCATATCGCGTCGCCTCGGCGTGCTGCCGCACGATCCTCCGGATGTCGTCCGCCGTCGCCTTGCGATCGATGCCCATGGCGAGGGCGTTCGGTCGCATCGATGGGGCGATCGACGGCAGGCCCGTCGAGCGGGAGTTCGCCACCGGGCCGGCGTGGCCGATCTGGGCCGACACCTTCGCTCCGGTGGCGTGCACCGCGTCGGTCAGTTCGCGAAGACCCGCGAGCGCCTCGGGCCGCCAGTACACCTGGCCGAACTCGGTGCGCCCTTCGGGCGCGACCGCCAGATAGGCCACTGTCGTCATGCCGGCGCCGCCCTGGCCGACCTTGACGTGGAAGTCGATGAGGCGATCTGTGACAAGCGCGTCCGGAGTCATGCCCTCGAAGGTCGCCGACTTGATGACGCGGTTGCGCAGGGTGATCGGGCCGAGCCGCGCCGGAGCGAGCGGGTCGGGGATGGTGTCGGTCATGTCGCCTTCTCCTGTGTGGTGTCGTCGGCCCCGTCGTCGGTGACGGCGCCGCTTTCGGGGTCGCCGCCGTCTCCGGCGGCAGGGGCGTGCACGTCGAGCCACCGGAGCATCCGGTCGACGGCGCGGTCGGGGTCTTCGTGTGATCCGGCCGCGGCCCAGTCGGCGAGCGCGGCGAAGGCGGCGGCCTGATATGCGGTCGCGAGGCCCTGGCAGACGGCCACCGGCGCCTCGGGGTTGCGGTGGGCGATGAACACCGCGATCGCACTCGTCCACGGTGCGTACGCGCGGGGTGCCGCAACCATCAGATCTGGTTCGTTCGCGACCACCGCGAGCCAGTCGGGCGCCGCACGGAAGACCTGCTCAGAGTGGGTCACGGAGTCGACGATGGCGCGGCGCAGGGCATCCCCTGTGGGCACATCGTCGGGCATCGCGGCCAGGCTGACCGCGAGCCGCTGTGCCGCGGCCTCCACACCTGCCCACGGGATCTCCGCGCGGCTGCCGAAGTGGCGCATCAGGGTCCGCACACTGACCCCCGTGACCTCGGCGATGTCCTTCCAGCCCGTCGTGCGGTAGCCGCGCGCGCGCCACAGCGCGATCGCCTTCTCGGCGATGCGGTCGGCATCGATCACGCTCGGTCGACCACGACCCCGGATGCCGGCTGCGTCGGCGCTCTCGTCAGGCACGTGGCCTATTGGAGCATTTTTGGCGTATTCTGTCAATAATAGGCTTCGACAGCCTTCGACAAGGTGAGGAGGCGCCGCGATGGGCGTGTATGCAGTCACAGGATCGGCGTCGGGCATGGGGGCGGAAGTCGCGGAGAAGCTGCGCTCGCAGGGGCACACCGTCGTGGGCGTCGACATCAAGGCGGCTGACGTCGTCGCCGACCTCTCGACGCCCGACGGCCGGCGTGCCGCGATCGACGGCGTGCTCTCCGCGACAGGCGGCGCGCTCGACGGCGTCGTGCTGGCGGCGGGGCTGGGGCCGGCGCCCGGCGCCGAGCGCCCGCGGCTCATCGTCGAGGTGAACTACTTCGGCGTCGTCGAACTGCTCGACGGCTGGCACGACGCACTCGCGAAGACCGACCGCGCCAAGGTCGTGGTCTTCGGATCCAACGCGACGACCACGACGCCTGCCGTCCCCGGGAGGGCCGTCAAAGCGATGCTCGCCGGCGATTCCGCCCGGGCGGTCAAGGCGACCAGGATCTTCCGCAAGAACGCTCCGGCCATGGCCTACGGCGCATCGAAGATCGCCGTCAGCCGCTGGGTGCGGCGCCAGGCGGTGACGACGCGCTGGGCCGGCGCCGGCATCCGCCTCAATGCCCTCGCGCCGGGCGCGATCCTCACGCCGCTCCTCGAGAAGCAGCTGGCGACGCCGGCCGAGGCGAAGGCCATCCACTCCTTCCCTGTGCCGATCGGCGGCTTCGGGGCAGCCGACCAGCTCGCCGAGTGGGTCGTCTTCATGCTCTCGGATGCCGCAGACTTCCTCTGCGGCAGCATCGTCTTCGTCGATGGAGGATCGGACGCCTGGTTCCGCGCCGACGACTGGCCTCGCGCCGTCCCGGCCCGGCGTCTGCCCTGGTACCTCAAGCGCATGCGCGCGTTCGCCGCACGAGGGTGACCGTCTGTGCACCGAGAGACCGCAAGAATGGACGGATGCCGCACCCCCGTCTGATGCGCGCCGTGCGCAACGTGGACAACACTGGTCCTGCCGGACTGCAGGTGATCGAGATTCCGGTCCCCGCTCCCGCCGCCGACCAAGCGCTCGTCGAGGTGCACTGCGCCGGGGTCACCTTCCCCGACGTCCTGCAGACTCGCGGCGATTACCAGCTGCGCATTCCGCTTCCGTTCACGATCGGCTGCGAGTTCGCCGGGGTGGTGGTCGCGGCGGGGCCGGACGCCGGCGTGGTGCCTGGGCAGCGTGTCGCGGCGATCGGCGCCTCGGGCGCCTTCGCGGACTACGCACTGGTGAGCGCCAAGCAGGTGCTGCCGCTCCCCGACGCGCTTTCCTTCGAGGATGCCGCCGCGCTCCCGATGAACGTGCTCACGGCCGACTTCGCCCTGGTCCATCGCGGCGGCCTCCGTGCGGGGGAAACCGTCCTCGTGCACGGCGCAGCGGGTGGCCTCGGCACTGCACTCGTGCAGCGGGCGAAGCTCGCATCGGCGCGTGTGATCGCCGTCGTGTCCTCGGAAGCGAAGGCTGCGGTGGCCCGCGCAGCCGGCGCCGACGAGACGATCGCACCCGACGGCTTCCTTGACAGAGTGCGTGATCTCACTGACGGAAGGGGCGTCGACGTCGTCGCGGATCCCGTCGGCGGAGAACGCTTCACAGACTCGCTGCGCTGTCTCGCCACGGACGGGCGCCTGCTCGTCCTCGGATTCACCGGGCGCAGCATCCCCACCGTCAAGGTCAATCGTCTGCTGCTGACGAACACGGCGGTCATCGGCGTCGCGTGGGGCGGCCTGATGGCGACCGGAGCCATCTCGCCGCGCGACCAGTGGGAATCGCTGCTCGACGCCGTCGGCGACGGGGCGTTCCGGCCGCCGGCCACGACCGTTCACCCGCTCGCCGCCACCCCCGATGCGGTCGCGAGCCTCGACGAGCGCCGGGCCGTCGGCAAGGTCGTCATCCGCATGCGCGAGGGATGAGCCGCGCCTGCGCGGTGACCCCCGACGATTCGTCGGGTCAGCGACGCGCGGAGAATCGCGCCGCGAAGGCCGCGACCCGCTCTCGCGCATCGCTCGTCTCGAAGGCGGTCCCGATGGTGCGCGCCTCTTCTGTGAGCTGCTCGGCGA
>JBQCJQ010000284.1:0-13480 GCA_051952615.1 Humibacter sp. | reverse complement strand
TCGGCCGGTGGGGCTTTGGGGGCTCGCGCGGTCACACGCTGGCTATAACGCACGGGGGCCGAAGACACCGAACGGCCGCACGGAGACATCCCCGTGCGGCCGTTCGATACGAACTCGCTCAGCCGGCGACGGCAGCCTTCGCAGGCTCCTTCTTCTCTTCCGCCTTCGGGGCCGCGGCCTCGACCGGCGGCTTCGGGCGGGCGGCGAACTCCTCGAACGCCTCTCGTGGCTGCTGGACCTTCGAGAGCGACACGTTGTCGCGGCCGAGCCAGAAGTCGAGCCACCAGTCGCCGAGCACGCGCCACTTGCGCTCCCAGCTCGGCATCGCAAGACCGTGGTAACCGCGGTGCATGAACCAGGCAGGCCATCCCTTGATGGCGATCTTGCGCCACTGGTACACGCCGACGCCGAGACCCAGGCCGGCCACAGCGCCGAGCGGCTTGTGGAAGTACTCCTTGATGCCCTCGCCGCGCAGGGTCGCGACGATGTTCTTCGCGAGCAGCTTGGCCTGGCGCACAGCGTGCTGCGCGTTCGGGACCGTGTTGCCGCCGACGCCGAAGCCGGACAGGTCGGGAACGGCTGCGACGTCACCGCACGCCCACGCGTCGGCGACGACGTCTTCGCCATCCGTCGTGACGCGCAGGTCTGCACGGGTCTTCACACGGCCGCGCTCCTCGATCGGGAGGTCGGTGTGACGCACGATCTGCGGGGTGGCCATGACACCGGCGGTCCAGACGATGAGATCGGACTCGAAGCTCTCGCCCGTGCTGAGCTGGATGACACCGTCGACGGCGCTCTGCAGCTGCGTCTCGAGGTGGATCTGCGCTCCGCGCTCCGCGAGGTTCTTGATGACCCAGTGGCTCGTCTCGAGCGAGACCTCGGGCATGATGCGGCCCATCGCCTCGATGAGGTGGAAGTGCGTCTCTTCGAACGTGATCTCGGGGTACTGCCTGAGCAGCGCGCTGGCGAAGCCACGCAGCTCGGCGAACACCTCGATGCCCGCGAATCCGCCGCCGACGACGACGAACGTGAGCAGCCGCTCGCGCTCGGGGCCGGCGGGGAGCACGGCGGCCTTGGCGAAGTTGTCGAGCACGCGGTCGCGGATCGCGACGGCCTCCTCGATGTTCTTGAGACCGATGGCCTGATCGGCCACACCCGGAATCGGGAACGTGCGGCTCACCGCGCCCGCCGTGATGACGATCTGGTCATACTCGAAGTCCCACGGCTCGCCGACGGGCGGCGTGATGGTGGCCTTCTTCTCGGCGTGGTTCACGTACGTGACCTTGGCGCCGATGATCCTCGTCTTCTTCAGGTGACGACGGTGGGAGACCACCGCGTGGCGCGGCTCGATCTCGCCGGCGGACACCTCGGGCAGGAACGGCTGGTAGGTCATGTAGGGAAGCGGGTCGACCAGCGTGACCTCGGCCTCGCCCTTGCGCAGCCACTTCTCGAGCTTCCAGGCAGTGTAGAAGCCGGCGTAGCCACCGCCGACGATCAGGATTTTGGGCACAGTACAGCGTCTCCTTGAAACAAAAAGTTTGGTATTAATCTACCGCACCGGGTAGTCAGCACATTCACAGGCATCCGGCGACCAATCGCCCCTCGCCAGTGCGAGGTCGCCGATGGGGTTCACGCCCGGTCCTGCGGCCAATGCGTGAGCGGCCAGGGCGTGCAGGCACTTCACGCGCGTCGGCATGCCGCCGGCGGAAAACCCGGCGATCTCTTCCACATGATCGATGCGGTCGCGATCGGCGAGGTACGTGCGATGGGCGGCCTCGTATGCCGCCCTCACATCTTCGTCCTCTTGGAGCAGCTCCGCGAACTCGGCCATCACGCCGGTCGCCTCCAGTCGCGACATCGCGGCCGTCGCAGCCGGATGGCTCAGGTAATAGAGCGTGGGGAACGGTGTGCCGTCCGGGAGTCTCGGCGCGGTGGCGACCACTGTCGGCTCACCGCACACGCAGCGGGCGGCGATGCCGACGACGCCGCGCGCCGGACGACCGAGCTGGGCGGAGACGATCTCGATGTCGCGGTCGGACACCGGATCGAACGGTGGTGTTGTCATGACCTCACTTCGTGAGCTGATCGGCGGTCTGATCGGTCAGTCCCGCCGTCAGAAACGACCCCGCGAGCGAGTCCAGCCAGTCGCTCTTCGTCGTCTGGATGTCGGTGCTCACGTCTGCGGCGGCCTTCTTCGGTGCCGGCGGGCGATCGTCGATGACAAGATAGCTGGTCTCCCCCGGCATCACGAACAACAGCCTGTCTCTGGCCTGAGTTCTGATGTAGTCCGGGTTCTGCCAGTCCGACTGCTGCTTCGTGAGGTCCGAGACCTTGGCGGCCGTGTCGGAGTTGCTCTTCTCCAGCGCCGCGATCTCGTGGCGCTGGTCGACATAGAGGTGCAGGGTCGGCGCGATCACCAGCACGCCCAAGACGACGAGGCCCAGCATCACGAAGCTGAACCAGGAGAATCGGATGCCGCGCAGCCATTTCGCGGACACGCGTCGGTTCGGGGCGGCCATTGCTCAAGCTTCTCGCATGACCGCCCCGAGACCGTCCAACTACGCCGTGAAGCGGGGGAACGCGCTGCGACCGGCGTAGACGGCGGCCGTGTCGAGCTCCTCCTCGATGCGCAGCAGCTGGTTGTACTTCGCCACGCGCTCGCTGCGTGCAGGAGCACCGCTCTTGATCTGACCGGAGTTCACCGCGACGACGAGGTCGGCGATCGTGGTGTCCTCCGTCTCGCCCGAGCGGTGAGAGAACATGGTCGTGTAGCCGGAACGGTGGGCGAGCTCGACGGCGTCGAGAGTCTCGGACAGGGTGCCGATCTGGTTGACCTTGACGAGGAGCGAGTTCGCGACACCCAGCTCGATGCCCTTCGCGAGACGCTTCGGGTTGGTGACGAAGAGGTCGTCGCCGACGAGCTGGATCTTCGAGCCGAGCTTGTCGGTGAGCAGCTTCCAGTTCTCCCAGTCGTCTTCGGCGAGCGCGTCCTCGATCGTCACGATCGGGTACGAGTCGACGAGGTCGGCGTAGTAGTCGATGAGCTCCGGTGCCGACCACGGCTTCTTGTCGAGGGTGTAGACGCCGTCCTCGAAGAACTCGGTTGCGGCGGCATCCAGTCCGAGAGCGATGTCGGTGCCTGGCGTGAAGCCGGCCTTCTCGATCGCCTTGACGAGGAAGTCGAGGCCCTCGCGGTTGCTGGGCAGGTCGGGTGCGAAGCCACCCTCGTCGCCCAGCCCGGTGCTGAAGCCGGCAGCCTTCAGTTCCGACTTGAGCACGTGGTAGGTCTCTGCGCCCCAGCGCAGCGCTTCACGGAAGCTCGAAGCACCGATCGGTGCGAGGAAGAACTCCTGCATGTCGATGCCGTTGTCCGCGTGCTCTCCGCCGTTGATGACGTTGAACAGGGGAACGGGCAGAACGTGGGCGTTCGGTCCGCCGATGTAGCGGAACAGCGGGAGGTCGGCGGCGTCGGCGGCCGCACGCGCGACGGCCAGGCTCACGCCGAGGATGGCGTTCGCTCCGACGCGGCTCTTGTTCTCTGTGCCGTCGACCTCGAGGAGCGTCGCGTCGATACCGCGCTGGTCCGATGCCTCGAAGCCCTCGATCTCAGGGCCGAGCTCGTCGAGCACCGCGTCGACGGCCTTCTGCACGCCCTTGCCGCTGTAACGCGACTTGTCGCCATCGCGGAGCTCATAGGCCTCGAAAGCGCCGGTGGATGCACCTGACGGAACAGCAGCACGTGACACCGTGCCGTCGTCGAGCAGCACCTCGACCTCAACGGTCGGGTTGCCACGGGAGTCGAGAATCTCGCGAGCGCCTACAGCCTCGATCAGAGCCACAACGATCTCCTTAGGGATCTGGAAAAGGGGGACGGACGACTGTCCGAGGTCAGTCTAGTGGCGGGCCGTGAACCCCCGATCGCGCGCACGAAGAGGGCGGTCGCTGTGCGCGACCGCCCTCTTCTCTCCGAGAACATGGTCCGTTCGAGACCGACGGCTCCTCGAGCGATGCCTCTTACTTCATCGTTCCCTGGCTCACCGAGCCCTGCAGCTGACGCTGGAAGAAGATGTAGACGATCAGCACGGGGATGACCGTGATCACCACGGCGGCGTACAGGGCTCCGAAGTCGACGGCGTATCCGGCCTGGGACGCGAACTGCGCCATCCCCTGCGTCAGCACGTAGTTGTTCTGGTCCGAGTTCAACGCGACAGGCAGGAGGTACTGGTTCCACAGACCCAGGAAGTTGAAGATCGCGATGGCCGCCATGCCGGGCCCCGCCATGGGCAGCATCACCTGGAAGAAGGTGCGCCACTCGCTCGCCCCGTCGACCTGCGCCGCCTCGTAGATCTCATCGGGCAGGTTCTGGAAGAAGGCGTACAGGAAGAACACGGTGAACGGCAGCGCGAACGCCACGTAGGTCAGGATCAGACCGGGCAGCGTGTTCAGCAGGAAGATGCCCTGAAGGAGCTTGAACAGTGGCACGATCGCGAGGAACGGCGGGAAGGTCAGCCCAGCGAGCATCAGCCAGTAGATCGCCCTCGCTCCGAAGAACTTGAACCTGGCCAGCACGTATGCGCACATGGCGCCGAGGATCATCACGATGATCAGCGCGCATCCGACGACGATCAGCGTGTTGACGAAGTAGTTGCCGATGCCGGAACCGTTCCAGGCGTTCACGTAGTTGGTGAAGTCGAGCTTCGTCGGAAGACCGAACGGCGAGGCGAGGATCTGCTTCGTCGTCTTGAACGACGACATGAACACCCACAGCAGCGGGATGCCCACGATCAGCGACCATGCGACGAGAAGCACGTGAGAGGCGGTGCCGACGGCGACGTCGCCTCCGGTGAGCTTCTGCTTTCTGCCGCGTGGGCGGATCTTGCCGGCGGTCGGCTGTGTGGTCTGGGCCGTCGCGGTCATGACCTGCGCTCCTCTCGTCCCTTGCTGAGGCGATTGACCCCGAACACGATGCCCGCGAAGATCAGCGTGATCACGGCGAGCACGACACCCATCGCGGTCGCGTAACCGAACTGGCCCTTGCGGAACGCGGTGTTGAACAGGTCCTGGCTGATCACCAGAGTCGTGTTGTTCGGCCCACCGGCGTTCGGGAACAGCGCCGACATGTAGACGAACGAGTCGAGTGCGGCGATGCCGAGGTAGATGTACGCCGTCTGCACGTTGTCACGGATCGACGGGATGGTGATCGAGATGGCCGTGCGGAAGCGGCTCGCGCCATCGAGGCGCACGGCCTCGTAGATCTCGGCGGGAATGCTCTTGATCGCGGCGACGAACAGCACCGTGTAGAAGCCGATGAAGCCCCAGATGATGACGAACATCGATGCGGGCATGGCCGTCGCGACCTCGCCGAGCCACGCGAAGTTGGTGAATTGATGGAGACCGATCGCCGTGAGGAAACCGTTCAGCAGACCGGCGCTCGGGTCGTACACCTCGGCCCAGATGAGGCCGATGACGATCGCGGGGATGCAGTAGGGGAAGAACGAGACGGTCCGATAGAAGCCCGAACCCTTGACGCCCCGGATCTGACCTTTGCTCGGTCCAGCGACGGTGACGATGCTCGCGATGATGAGCGCGACCACGATGGTCACCAGCGGCACGATGATGCCCAGCTGGATGCAGTTGATCACCGCCTGGATGAAGGTGCTGTCCTGGGAGAGCTTCACGAAGTTCTGGAACCCGATGAAGTTCATGTTCGGCGTGAAGCCGTTCCAGTCGGTCAGGGAGTAATAGACCGCCTGGATGAACGGCCAGATCACGAAGATCAGGAAGACCGCCAAAGGGAGGACCAAGAACACCGCCATGAAGCTGACCTTGTCGAAGGTCAGCTTCTTGCGGCGCCGCCGGGGAGGCGGGGCGACCCGCCCCCCCGACGTCGTTGTGCTGGTTGTAGTTGTCACTTGGATGCCGCAGCGTTGTCCGAGATCTTCTGCATCTGAGCCGTCAGCTGTGCGGCCGTGGCCTGCCCGGACAGGAACGAGTTCCAGATCACGAGCTGGTCGGTGTTGAGACCGTAGAGGCTGGAGAACTCGTAGTCGAAGATGTTGTTGCCAGCATCTGACAGCATCTTCGCCTGCGACACGAGGGCGGTCGAGCCGAAGCCGTCCGCCGGAACCAGGCCCTTGACGATGGTCGGGGCCAGGCGCGTCTTGGTGAAGTTCGTCGCTGCTTCTTTCGACAGCATGGCGCGCAGGATCTCCTTGCCGCCCGCCACGTTCTTGCCCTGGGACGGCACGATGTACGGCTCACCTGCGGCCGCACGAAGTGCCTCGTAGGGCAGCTTCGGCGCGTCGGTGACCGTGGGCTCCGGCGCGCCTGTCATCTTGAAGTTCGCCGCGGTGGCGTTCTTCATCTCGTTCTCGATCCAGCCTCCGGACGGGTACAGCAGCGCCTGCTGGTCCTGGCTCCACTTGGCCTGAGCCGCCGTGAACTGGGTGCCGGCGCCACCGGGAACGAAGTACCCGTTCTTGACGATGGTCTCGAGCTTGGCGAAGACGTCCTGCACCGGCTTCTGCGACCAGGCGTTCTTCTCCAGGTTGTTGAGGGCGTTCATGACATCGAGACCGCCCTCCTTCACCGCGGAGTCGATCGCCATCGTGAGGTAGTACGTCGCGGCTTCCTTGCCCCAGACGAACAGGTACTTGCCCTTGGCCTTCGCCTTGGCGCCCAGGTCGATCGCCTCGTCGTAGGTCTTCGGCGGAGTCCAGCCGTTCTCCTGGAACAGGCTGGCCGAGTACCAGATCGCGTAGACGGTCATCACGTAGTTCATCGCCACGAACTTGTTGTCGAACGTGCCAGGTGTCTTCACGTTCGGGTACAGCGTGTCGTTGATCTTCGTGCCCTCGTAGTTGTTCGCCTCGAACACGTCGTCGAGGGTCTCGAGGCTCTTCAGGATCGTGTTGAACCCGATCTGGTTCGCACCCGAGTTGTCGATGAGGTCCGGCGGGTTGCCGGCGACGAAGCGAGGCTGCAGCGACTGCGCGATGTTGGTCTGCGGGGTGACCTTCGACTTGGTGCCGAACTGCTTGTCGACGACCTTCGAGGCGAAGGTCACGTAGTCGTAGCCGTAACCGCCGTTGAAGATCACGGCCTCGATGGCCGAGCCGTTCTTGAGTCCGAACGGGTTCTTGGCCGACTTGGTGCCGCCGCCACCGCTGTTGCCGCCGCCTGACGAGCAGGATGCGAGCGAGACGGTGATCGGAACCGCGACCGCCGCCGCGAACGCGCCGCGCAAGAAGTTGCGCCGGTCGAGTCCCCTACTTTCTGTGCTCATTCGATTGCTGCCTTTCCATTTTCTCGGTGTTAGGTGGTGCTTTTCGGATGACCGCCCGTTCGCCCGTCAGGCGGTACGGCTGATGCGGTCTTGGTACAGGTCTTCGAGTGCCTTGTTGTGCTCGTCGCCGCCGGGGATGTTGGCGGAGATGTAGACCGGCGGGGTTGTGCCCGACGCCGCGATGCGCTCGGCGACCGCGATCGTGAGCAGCTGGGCGATGAAGGCCGCGGTGATCGACGAGATGGCGCCGACACCCACCCCGTCGCCCAGCTGAAGCGTCGCGTCGCCGTACGGCGCCTTGTTGTCGATGACGACGTCTGCGACGTCTCGCAGCTTCAGCCCGCTCGGGTGCTTCGGCTCGACGGCGTCGGTGTGCAGCAGGCTCGTCACGGCGATGACCTTGTGCCCGGTCTCCTTCGCCTTGAGCGCCATGCCGACGATGGATCCGTTCACGCCGGAGTTCGAGGCGATCAGGAAGACGTCCTCCGGACCGACGGGCGAGATGCGGAACAGCTCGTCGACGATGCCGGGGTCGCGCTCGAGCTTGCTGCCCGAGCCGAGGATGTCGGCGCTGCGGTCGCCACGCAGAACGGCGTCGCGCAGCGCGATGCGGTTCGTCGGGATGAGGCCGCCTGCACGACCTGCGATCTCCATCGCGAAGGCCTCGGAGTGGCCGGTTCCGAATGCCTGCAGCACTCCCCCGGCGTTGATCGCGTCGACCAGAAGGTCGATCGCCGGGTCGAACGCACCGGCGTTCGCCTCGGCCGCCAGGGCGTTCAACCTGACGGTGGCTTCGGCGAGGAAGTCGTCGTAGAGGCGGGTCATGCATGCTCCTTCTCGTGCTGGGTGGGCGCGTTCCCCGCTGAGTCGTTCTGCGCGGGGTCGTTCTGAGCGGGCTCCTGTCCGCGACGCGGTCGTAGCGACCGACGGTGGGGAGCGACCGCGAGCGCCGAAGCCGACAGCGTTGTCGTCGTGCGACCGAAGTTCTTCTGGGCGACCAGCAGGTAGAGCAGGTCGAGCACGAACAGCTGCGAGTGCTTGGCCGACAGGTCGTCGGGCTGCAGGAACTGCTCGAGCGCAAGGGTCACGATGTGCTCGTCGGCGAGCTTCGCCAGGGGCGAGTCCGGCGAGTTCGTGATGGCGACCGTGAGCGCACCGGTCGATTTGGCGCACTCGAGCATCTGGATGGTCTCTTCGGTGCGGCCCGTGTTGGAGATGGCGATGGCGACGCAGTGCTCGTCCTGGAGCGCAGCGCTCGTGAGCCCGGTGTGGACCTCCGGCCATGCGTGCGAGTTGACGCCGATGCGGTAGAGCCGCGACTGCATCTCCTCGGCCATGGTTGCGCTGCCGCCGATGCCGTATAGGTCGACATGCTCGCAGGTGGCGATGTGCGACGCGATGCGCTCCAGGCGGGCGAGGTCGACGAGCTCGGCCGTCTCGTGAAGCGACCGGGTGTGCGCGGCGAGCAGGGTGCTCATCACCTCAGTGGGCGAGTCGTCGGGCCCGAACTCGCGGCCGATGTCTTCGCTCCAGGTCTCGCGTGCACGCTCACGGCCGACATCCGACGCCACCGCCACGCGCAAGGGCACGTAGCCGGAGAAGCCGATGGTGCGGCAGAATCGGGTCACGGTCGCGGGCGACGTGCCAGCGGACTCCGCGAGCTCGGTGATCGAGAGCCTCAGCGGGGCATCCGGCGAGTCGAGCAGCACGGCCGCGATCTTGGCCATCGCCTGGGACATCTGGGGAAGCCGAGACTGGATTCGCATGCTAACCCCCGGTCCGGTGACGGCTGCGGGGACTGACAGCGCCGATGCGTCAGCCGCGCTCGTCAGATCTGAAGCAACGTTCACGTGAAAATCCGTCTCACTTCATCGGGGGATGGTTGAAAAGTATTATCAGGACTGCACGAGCCGGAATTCAAGTCCTGAAACAGAAAAGTGATCTATGGGAAATCTGATCGCCGTCGATGCTGGCGGCACGTCGACCAGGGCCGTCGTGCTCACGCGCGACGGAAACTGCCTCGGCTATGGCGTCGCAGGTTCGGGCAATCCGATCTCGTCAGGCACGGCGCACGCCTCTCGCGAGGTGGTCGCCGCGGTGTCCGCGGCGCTCGCGAACGCCTCGGCGCACGATGACGTGGACGTCGCCGTTCTGGCGATGGCCGGCTCTCGTGCGCACACCTCGACGGACTGGATCGTCTCGGCTCTGAACGGGATCGGCATCAGCGGACCCGTCGAGCTCGAATCCGACCTGCTCGCGACCTTCTGCTCGGGGGCATGGGAGCCCGATGGCTACGCGATCGTGGCGGGCACGGGTGCGGCGGCGCTCAGGGTGCGCAACGGGAAAGCGGATGTCGCGGCGGACGGCCTCGGCTGGATCCTCGGCGACGGCGGCTCGGGTTTCTGGCTCGGACGACGCGTCGTGCGTGCCGTCGCCGCCGAGCTCGACGGGCGCGGACCGCGGACGGCACTGACGCCGCTGCTGCTCGACATGCTCGGCATCGCACCGGACGACACCGTTGCGACGGACGGCCGCCCCGAGTCGCTGCGATTCCTGCTCGACGCCGTGTACTCCCTCCGCACCATCGAGCTGGCCCGCTTCGCCCCGCTCGTCTTCGCGGCGGCCGAGGATGACGTCGCCGCGGCGATCATCCGTGACGGACGCGCTGCGCTCAAGACGACCCTCGGCGCCGTGGCCTCGGCCGAGGTGCCGGGGCCCGTGGTCTGCGGAGGGGGCGTGCTGAGCTCACTGGGTCTGGATGTCGAAGGACTCGCCGGAGTCACCGAGGTCCGCTCCGTCAGCGACGGGACCGCGGGCGCCGCGGTGCTCGCGCTTCGCCTCGGCGACGTCACGGTGGATCGCGCGGTGTTCGACCGTGTGAACGCCACGCTGACCGCGCTGCGCTCGTAGAGCGTCAGCCGAGCTCGCGGAACTGCAACTCGGAGACGTTCTCGAGGCCGGGACCGACCGTCGCGAATCGGGCGTACCCGGCATCCGCCAGCCGTTCGAGCAGCGGTTTGAGGTTCTTGACGCGCTTCTCGACCCGCACACGCGCACCGGCGTCCACCAGGTCGCGCTTCAGCCGGAAGAGAGTGGCGAGTTCGACCTCTCGGTCGTAGACGAGCACGACGGAGTCGGCCGCGTTCTGCTCCGGCACCTCGACGAGGTCGACGATGCGCTCGAAGCCGAGCGAGAAGCCGACAGCGGGCACGTCGGTGCCGAGAAAGCGTCCGATCATGCCGTCGTAGCGTCCGCCGCCGCCGAGCGAGTACCCGAGCTCGGGGTGCTGGATCTCGAAGATGGCGCCCGTGTAGTAGCCCATGCCGCGCACCAGGTTGTGCGAGAACACCAGCGGGGTGCCGGGAGCGACCGCCTGCACGGCGTCGCGGATGTCGTGCAGGCTGCGGTAGGCGTCCGCGTCGAGCCATGCGGGAGGCGGCACCACTCCCCTGTCGAGGTTCCAGCCGTCGTCCGGCAGCCCGGAGAGGCTCTCGGCGACGACGGCCGAGGTGGAGGCGTCGACGAGTCCGAGGTCGACGAGCTCGGCGACGACACCCTCGACGCCGATCTTGTCCTCCTTGTCGATCGTGATCATCGCGCGCTCGTAGTCGGACTCCGCGATTCCCCACGACGCGATGAGCCCGCGAAGGATCGCCCTGTGGTTGATACGGATGGCGCATCCCGTGAGGCCCAGGGCATCGAGAGCGGAGATCGTCGCCACGATGAGCTCGATCTCCGCGGCCGTGCCCGACTCCCCGATGATGTCGATGTCGCACTGCACGAACTGCCGGTATCGACCCTTCTGGGGACGCTCCGCACGCCACACCGGCGCGATCTGGATGGCCTTGAACACGGTGGGGAGCGCGGCGCGGTGGCTCGCGTAGAACCGGGCGAGCGGCACGGTGAGGTCGAAACGCAGCCCTAGGTCGGTGAGGGACTCGAGGTCCCCGACGGCCGCGAACTCCGCGACGGCTTCGGGGCTGAGGCCCCTGCGCAGGATGCCGAACGCGAGCTTCTCGTTGTCGCCGCCGAGCCCGGAGTGCAGGCGCGAGGCATCCTCCATGACGGGGGTCTCGATCTCGTCGAAGCCCTGCGCCGTGTAGCTGCCGCGGATGACGCCGAGCGCGTGCTCGCGTCGTGCCTTGTCTGCCGGGAGGAAGTCGCGCATGCCGCGGGGCGGGTTCACCTGTTGGGCCATAGCTGCCATTCTTCCAGCGCTTCTCGCGCTCCGGCGCACGTCCCCGTCGGTCGAGGGTGCGAAACACCAAGCGGGAATAGCCGCCGCCGAGTCGGAATTGCACTGAGGGATGTCTGACGATTCGCCGAACCCGACCGTGACCCGCAGCAGCGTCGGTCTCCGTTCCGAACGCGGCCCGATTCTGCTCTCCTTGATGCTCGCGACCTCGCTGGTCGCGCTGGACTCCACGATCATCGCGACCGCGTCGACGTCGATCGCGCGCGAGCTCGGCCACTTCGCCCAGATCCCGTGGCTGTTCTCCATCTACGTGCTAGCGCAGGCCGTCTCCGTGCCGATCTACGGCCGCCTCGCCGACTTCTTCGGCCGCAAGCACCTGATGCTGATCGGGATCGGCCTCTTCCTGCTCGGCTCCGTCCTCTGCGGGTTCGCGTGGTCGATGCCCGTGCTGATCGCGTCGCGCGTCGTGCAGGGCCTCGGCGCCGGCGCGGTGCTGCCGATGAGCATGACGATCGCCAGCGACATCTACACACTGCAGGAGCGCGCGAAGACTCAGGGGTACCTCGCCAGCGTGTGGGGCATCTCGGCCGTTGTCGGGCCGACCCTCGGCGGCGTGTTCAGCGAGTTCCTGAGCTGGCGGTGGATCTTCTTCATCAACATCCCGCTCTCCCTGATCGCCGCATGGATGCTGTGGCGCAACTTCTCGGAGAAGCGCCATCCCGAGCGCGTCAAGCCGAGCATCGACTACGCGGGCGCACTCCTGCTGACGGTGGGCACGGGGCTCGTCATCCTCGGACTGCTCGAGGGCGGGACCGCGTGGGCGTGGAACTCTCCGATCTCGATCCTCATCTTCGCCCTCGGCGTGGCCGCGCTGGTCGCGTTCGTGCTCGTCGAGCGCAAGGCGCGGCATCCCATCATTCCGCTCGGCGTTCTGAAGCGCCGGGTGATCTGGGCATCGACCGTCGCCTCGCTGATCATCGGTGCGATCGTGCTCGGGCTGACGACCTACGTGCCGATCTACGCCCAGGACGTGCTCGGAGTGAACGCGTTGATCGCCGGGTTCGCCGTGGCCGCGCTGACCGTCGGATGGCCGCTCACAGCGTCGATCGCCGGCCGGTTCTACCTGCGCATCGGGTTCAGGATGACCGCCGTGATCGGCTCCTCGATCGTCGTGCTCGGCACCGCCCTGCTGTTGTTGCTCGGCGCAGGCAGCAACATCTGGCTGGTCGGCGTGTTCTGCTTCGTCATCGGCGCCGGAATGGGCCTCACGGCCGTGCCGACGCTGATCGCCGCGCAGAGCTCGGTCGAGTGGCAGGAGCGCGGGCTCGTGACCGGCACGAACATGTTCGCCAGGTCGATCGGGTCTGCTGTGGGCGTCGCCGTGTTCGGCGCCATCGTCAACGCGAACGCGACGATCGGTGCGGACGGCGCGCCGCACGGACCTCAGCTGGCGGTCGCGACGCACCTCGTGTTCCTCGCGATCGCGATCGTCGCGCTGGTGCTGCTGCTCGCCGTGCTGCTGATGCCGACGCGACGCGCCCAGCAACTGAGCGGCATCGCGGCGTCGACGGGAGCCGTTCCGGCGCAGTGAGCCGGCCGCTCGCGCGATCAGCCCTCGGCTGAGCGGATCTCCGACTGGAGCGCCCGGATCGCAACCCGTAGCGAGCGTTCGGCGTCGATGCCTTTGGCGCGTGCGGCAGCGACCATGGCGAGCAGGTGCGCGCCGAGCTCGTCCTCGTCGTCGAACGCAGGGCCGGCATACGTCGTGTCGACCGCGACACCGACCCGGTTCGCGCGGCCGATCACCTTGTCGGCGAGCGCGAGCGCGGGCATCCCCTGCGTAATGCCGTCGAGCACGCTGCGCCGCTGCGTATTCTCCGCGGCCTTCGCCGCGGTCCACAGCCGCAGAACCTCCTCGGGGGTCTCTGCGACCTCGTCGCCGAAGACGTGCGGGTGCCTGCGCACCATCTTCGCGGTGACGCGTTCGGCGACATCCTGGA
>JBQCJQ010000283.1:0-2345 GCA_051952615.1 Humibacter sp. | reverse complement strand
TCGCCCGCCAGAAGTCGAAGCTGGCCGGGGTCATCCGCGGGTCGTACTTCGTGATCAAGGGCGAGCACTGACCGACGGCCGGCGGAACGGTTCGATCGCGAGCAGCACGAGCGCGGCCGCGATCGGTCCGTAGACGAAGGCGTCCGCGACGGTCAGTCGTTCGCCCAGCAGCAGTGCGGAGACGGTGATCAGCAGCACCGGCTCGAGGTAGGTGAGCAAGCCGAACAGGCCGAAGGGCAGCACGCTGCTCGCGTGCAGGTAGAGGCTCAGTGCTGCCCCGCTCACGATGCCGAGCAGTGCGACGCCCACGATGAGGAGGGGTGAGGCGACGAGCGGCGCCAGCCCATGCTGTGTGGCGAGGAACCACACGGCGATCGGAAGCAGGATGACCAACTCGAGGCTGAACGCGCCCGTGGTGTCCAACCGCGCGCGCCGCCGCAGCACGAAGTACAGCGGATAGCCGAGCGCCACCACCACGGTGACCGGGGCGACTCCCCCGGCGACGACGATCGCGGCGACCACCCCGATCACCGCGCACGCCACCGCGAGCACCCGAAGCAGCGAGAGCCGTTCGCTGTGCAGCGCGACCCCGACCACGACCATCACGAGCGGCAGCAGCAGGTAGCCGAGTGCCGCTTCAAGACCGTGTCCGGTCTGCGGCGCCCAGCCGAAGATCCAGAGCTGTACGCCCAACAGCAGGGCGTCGACGACGAGCACCAGAACGAGCGCGGGGGCGCGTCGTACTCGCGTGAGGATGGCTCCGACATCCCTCCACCCGCCGAACACCGTGAAGAGCACGGCGACCACGGGAAGTGTCGCGATGACGCGCCACGCGAAGAACACGTCGGCGTCGAGCACCCGCAGCTCTTTGGCCAGGAAGAACAGCGCGCCGAAGAGCACCGAAGCGGCGACGGAGGCGACCACGCCGCGCGTGAGAGCGGATGCACCGTGGTGGGCCTCGGCGCCGGAATGGGCCTCGGCCCCGGCTGCCGAGTCACCTGTGGTCATGTCGTGTCGATGGTATCCGCGACATCCCCTTTGAAAGTCAAAAGATGCTCTTGGCCTTGGAGCGGTGCACGTTTTTTGACTTCCAAACGGCATCCGGGCGCACACGGGCGGGCGGGACGCGCGACGCGAGAACGTCGGCGGGAGTTGGCAGGTCAGCTTCTCCACGGGAGGGGCACATGCTCGCGCGACGCGCGCCCCGTCGAGGACTGGTTGATCTGACGCCGTGCGGCCGCCGGCCTTGCGGCGACCTCGCGGCGACATCCCGTTTGACCGTCAAAAGACGCTTTGGCCCGCGGGAGGGTGTGGTTTTTTTTCCCTTAAAAGGGTGTCTGGTAGTGGGTTATGGGTCTGGGGGTGGGTGGGGGGTCTCGGGGAGGGTGCGGGGTGCCTACCGCCTTCGGGCGCGGACGACCACGTCGCGCAGCGTCACGGGATGCCCGTGCCTCTCGCCCGCCGCGCGGTCACGCACCTCCGCGGTCTGTACGTCCCACTCGGCCGGATCGAGCACCGAGCGGATGCGCTCGGGATCGGTGACCGCCTCCTCGGGGTGCGGCTGAACATGCTTCGGTGTCTCGGTGTGACCGGCCGCGCGACCGTGCTCGCCCGAGTGATCGCGACGGTGCTCGCCCGAGTGATCGCGACCGTGCTCGCCCGAGTGATCGCGACCGTGACCGTCCGTCTGACCGTGCCCGACGATCAGCAGGGTGCCGCCGGGCGCCACCCACGTCGCGATGCGCTCGTAGAACGCGAGCTGCGGAATCGTGGGGTGCGCGTAGAACGTCGTGACGAGGTCGAAGGATGTCGAAGGCTGCCACGAGGTGAGGTCCGCCTCGATCCACGAGATGTGCTCCGATCGCGGCGAGACCCGCCTGGATGCCCGACGCAGCGCCTCCGCGGAGATGTCCACCGCGGTGACCTCCCACCCGTGCGCTGCGAGCCACGCCGCTTCCGCACCCTCGCCGGCGCCTGCGTCGAGAGCGGTTCCCGGATCGAGCGCGGTGAACTCGGCATCGAGCACCGGGTGCGGTGGGGGCGCGTCGGAACCGGCGGTCACCGCGCTCCAGTGGCCCTCCCAGAACTCCTTGTCGAACTGCTCGCTCATGCAGTGTGTCCCACGCCTTCAGCGGCCGCCACGACCGCCTCCGCCCGCATCGCACGGGCGAGAGCTACGCGCGCCTCGCCGTAGACATCCCTCAGCGAAGGCGCCTCAGCGGTCCCGTCGCTGCGACGCACCCACTCGTCGAAGGCGACCCGCATGCCCAGTGAGAAGCTCCCGGCGACTGCCCACGCGTCAAGAAGCCCGAGCCCGACCTGATCGCTCAGCGTCGTGGCGATCC
>JBQCJQ010000282.1:0-5063 GCA_051952615.1 Humibacter sp. | reverse complement strand
GAGGTAATCGCCCGTCAGCGAGTCCTTGTTCGCCACAATCGCGTTGAACGGCCCTTCGGCGATGATCTTGCCGCCGTGTTCGCCCGCGCCCGGCCCGACGTCAATGATCCAGTCGGCGGCGCGCATCGTGTCTTCGTCGTGCTCGACGACGATGAGCGTGTTGCCGAGGTTGCGCAGTGCCACGAGCGTGTCGATCAGGCGGCGGTTGTCGCGCTGGTGCAGACCGATGCTCGGCTCGTCGAGCACGTAGAGCACGCCGGTGAGTCCCGAGCCGATCTGGGTGGCGAGCCTGATGCGCTGCGCCTCTCCGCCGGACAGGGTCGCCGCCGCGCGGCCCATGCTCAGGTAGTTGAGTCCGACCTGGATGAGGAAGTCGAGCCGTACCTTGATCTCGCGCAGCACCTGAGCGGCGATGACCTGCTCTCGTTCGGTCAGCTCGAGCTTGTTCATGAACGCCCTGGCGTCCGCAAGGCTCAGGTCGGCGACATCCGCGATGCTGCTGCCGTGGATGAGCACGGCGAGCACCTCGGGCTTGAGGCGCTTGCCGCCGCAGACGGGGCACGGCACCTCGCGCAGGTACTCCGACCAGCGCTGGCGCTGCGTGTCGGACTCGGCCTGCAGGTACTGCCGCTCGATGTAGGGGACGACTCCCTCGAAGCCGGAGGTGTAGCTGAGCTCGCGGCCGTAGCGGTTGCGCCACTTGACCTTGACCTTGAAGTTCTTGCCCCGCAGAACTGCTTCGCGGATGTCGCGAGGCAGTTCATCCCACGGCGTCTGCAGATCGAAGTCGAGGTCGCGCGCGAGACCGTCGAGCAGCTTGTCGTAGTACTGGTACAGGCCCTTGCCCTGGGTGCTCCACGGCAGGATGACGCCCTCTGAGATGCTCAGGGTCTGGTCGCCGAGCAGCAGCTCCTCGTCGACGGACATGCGGGTGCCGAGACCGGAGCACTCAGGGCACGCGCCGAACGGGGCGTTGAACGAAAAGGTGCGCGGCTCGATCTCGGTGAGCTGGATCGGGTGGCCGTTGGGGCACGCCAGCTTCTCGCTGAACGTGCGGGTGGCATCCGGTCCCTCTTCGTCGACGAGGTTGATCGCGACCAGGCCGTCGGTGAGCGAGAGCGCCGTCTCGAGAGAGTCGGTGAGCCTGGTGAGGATGTCGGGCCCGGCGACCAGGCGGTCGACGACCACCGAGATGTCGTGCTTGTACTGCTTCTTCAGCGTCGGCGGGGCCGAGAGCTGGATCTGTTCGCCATCCACGAGGGCACGCGAGTAACCCGCGGCGGAGAGTTCGGCGAACAGGTCGACGAACTCGCCCTTCTTCTGCTTCACGACCGGGCTGAGCACGAGGTATCGGGTGCCGGCCTCGAGCTCCATGAGTTGATCGGCGATCTGCTGAACGGTCTGGCGCTGGATGACCTCACCGCAGATGGGACAGTGCGGAACCCCGATGCGTGCCCAGAGCAGACGCATGTAGTCGAAGATCTCGGTGATGGTGCCGACCGTCGACCGCGGGTTGCGGTTCGTGGACTTCTGGTCGATCGACACCGCGGGGCTCAGACCCTCGATGAAGTCGACGTCTGGACGGTCAACCTGACCGAGGAACTGACGGGCGTACGCGGAGAGCGATTCGACGTAACGACGCTGCCCCTCGGCGAAGATCGTGTCGAAGGCCAGCGACGATTTTCCCGACCCGGACAACCCCGTGAAGACGACGAGAGAGTCCCTCGGGATCTCGATGTCGACGTTGCGCAAATTGTGTACGCGCGCGCCACGGACGCTCAGTTTGGAGTGGGCTTCCACTTTCGAGATCGACACCCCGAAAGTCTAGGTAAGACCCCCGACATTCGCCCTCAGCGAAGTGGTCGGGTGGTCCGTCGCCGACGGGCGGGAGGACCGCAGCCGTGACCAGGTCATCTCCACCGGTGCTGGATTTCGGAGTTCTGCGGTGACACGCCGCCGCGGGGCGCCGACACGCCGGGCCGCGCCGCAGATCTCCGAAATTCAGCACGGCTTCGGGGCGGGCCGGCCGCTTCGGGATGGGAGCTCCGGGACGGAGTGCGCTCCGAGACGGGAGTGTCGGTGGGTCGCGGTAGCTTTCACGGGTGGCGGCGATGGCAGACGGAGATCTCGAGCACCTGGACGAAGAGCGGCTGGATGGCGGCAACGTCACGCCCGTGAGTCGCAGGGGCGGCACGGTGCTGAGAGAGGCCGGGCCATGGACACCCACCGTGCACGCGGTGCTCGTGCACGGGAAGATCAGCGCCGCCGCAGCGTGAGGACCACGATCGCCGCGACGCATGCCGCAGCGATCACGGCGAAGATTCCGAGAGCCGACGCAGGCAGTCCGTGCACCGCGGTCGAGCCGGCCAGCACCAGCACCAGAGCCAGCACCGCCTGAGCCGGAACCTGCACCACCAGCCAGCGCCGCAGGGGCCGAGCGAGAGCACGGACCTGAAGGGATCCCCCGGGCTCGACGACCAGAGCGAGTGCACCGAGCACGTGCAGCAGGTGAACGACTGCGAGCGTGACGTAGAAGCGCCAGTCCGTCGGATCCGGCGTGCGTGCGAGCGCAGCAAGACCCAGCACGAGGGCACAGCCCCAGGCGGCGAGCGTTGCGGGGAACAGCGCGCCGAGCAGGGCGAGCACGACGGCGAGGTACGAGAACGGGGCGGGCATCACGGTGAGGGCGGCAGCGGACCCGATCAGTGCGATGGCGATCCGCGGCGACAGCCCGGGGATGACCGGCCCGGCCGAGACCCTGGCGTGCAGCCGGTCGCTCATGCCCGCCTCGGTGTAGCCAGTGCGCGCAGCGTCGCGTGCAGCTCGATCGGGTCGCTGTCCCAGGCGAGCACGTCGACGCCGATGGCGCGAAGCTCGTGGAGCCGCTCCTCACGCAGGCCGAGCACGATGCGAAGCGCGACTAGCTGCCTGCGGTTCAGTCCCCGCGAGTTGAGCCGTGGAAGCGTGTCGATCGCAAGCACCCGATGCCCCGCGGCGCGCCACAGCGCCGCCAGACGCACGGCGTCGCCCTCGAGAAAGCTGGAGAGCAGCACGATCAGGGCGCCGGGTGCGACCAGCGGAGTGCGCGCCCGGCTGAGCAGCCGCGGATGAGGGGCGGTCTGCGCGATCGCCGCCTTCAGCCGTTCGAGGTGCCGTCCCCCGCTGCCCCTCGGCACGGCGCCCCTCGCGCGCGACAGCACCTGGAACGACACGGCGTCGCCTGCTGCGAGGTAGGCGGACGCGAGACTCCAGGCGGCGTCTCGTGCGACATCCAGCGAGGTCGTGCCGCTGAGCGTCGGATCGCCGAGCGTCCACTCGACGACGGCCTCCCCGACATCGTCTGCGTCGTCGAACACGATCGCCACGTCGGCGTCCGAGGTCGCGTTGGTGCGGCGCACGAAGAGGTCGCCCGGACGCCTGCCGAGGCGTGCCGTCGCCTTCCAGTCGATGCGTCGCAGGCGGTCGCCCGGCGCGAACGGGTGGATGTCGCGGAACTCGCCACCGTCACCGGGGCGCGACGACTGGTGGCCGCCCGCGAGCCCCCTGAGCCTGGCAGGCAGAGGCAGGAACGGCGCCTGAGTCGCCGTCGGCTCCACCACGGTGCGCAGGGATGCCCGTCCGACGGCATCCGAGATCGAGGCGGCATCGCCCGCAACGCCGCGCAGCTCGATCGAGATGAGCTCCTGCTCTCCGGAGTGCGCAAGCGGGATGTCGATGGAGACGTTCGACGGCGGCGCCACCGCGATGCTCTGCGTCTCGAAGCCGAGTGCCGTCATGCGCAGCAGCACCAGGTCGACGTCGTCGTCTGCAGTGACCGCCACGAGCACGCCGGTCCGCGTGGTCTCGCCCGGATGCCCCACCTCCTGGGTCAGAGTGGCGTGCACGGCGCGATCCGGCCGGCGTGCCCGCGATCCGAGCACGACGGCCGCGAAGAGGGCGACCGCGATCACCGCGACGTCGGCGCGCCCGAAGACGACGGCCGCGGCCGCGAGCACGAGCGCGCACACCGCCCCCGCTGCCGGCGCTGCCGTGCGACGCCAGCTCATCAGACCGCTTCGCTTCTCGCCACCGTCGGCGGCCCGGGCACCGCCGAGGCGATGCCCTCGACGACGTGCGACGGATCCGTGCCGGCGGCCCACGCGGCGGGCGTCAGGGTGAGGCGGTGCGCGAGTGCGGGCACGGCGACCTGCTTCACGTCGTCCGGGGTCACGAAGTCCCGGCCGTCGATCACCGCCAGGGCGCGAGCGACGAGCATCAGCGCCTGGGACCCGCGCGGGGACGCTCCGACCTCGACGGCCCGGTCGGCACGGGTCGCCGCCGCGAGGTCGACGCAGTACCGCATGATGTCCGCGTCGACGTGCACCCGCTCGACCCCCGCCTGCATGCCGCGCAGTCCCTCGGCGTCGGTGACCGCGTCGACGACCGCAACCTCGGTGCGGCGCGCGATGCGGTTCGCGAGAACCCGCTCCTCCTCCGCGCGGTCCGGGTATCCGACGCTCAGCCGCACCAGGAACCTGTCGAGCTGCGCCTCAGGCAGCGCGTACGTCCCCTCGTACTCGATGGGGTTCGCGGTCGCGATGACGTGGAAAGGCGTCGGCAGTGGAAAGCTCGTGCCTTCCACGGTGACCTGTCCCTCCGCCATGGCCTCCAGCAGGGCCGACTGGGTCTTGGGCGCCGTTCGGTTGAGCTCGTCTGCGAGAAGCAGGCCGGTGAACACCGGCCCCGGCCGGAACACGAACTCGCCGGATGACGGTGCGTAGACGTACGACCCCGTGATGTCGGCCGGCAGCAGGTCGGGCGTGCACTGTAGCCTGCGGAACGGGAGCCCGCACGCCTGCGCGAGGCTTCGTGCCGCCAGGGTCTTGCCGAGCCCGGGGACATCTTCGAAGAGCACGTGGCCGCCGGCGAGGATGCTCGCGAGGGCGATGCGCAGCGGTCGCGACTGACCGATCACCACCTGCTCGACGGCGCGCAGGATGTCGTTCGCGAGCCGGGAGATCTCGTCGGGCTGCGGCACTTTCTGGTCGTTCACTGGGCGTGCTGTCCTTTCGGTCGGTCGATCG
>JBQCJQ010000281.1:0-2068 GCA_051952615.1 Humibacter sp. | reverse complement strand
GACACCCCGGCGAACGACCGGCGTGCGCTGCTGTCGAAGCCGCCGGACATCCTGATCACGACCCCCGAGTCCCTCTTTCTCATGCTCACTTCGCAGGCACGCGAGACCTTGGCCGAGGTGCAGACGGTCATCGTCGACGAGGTGCACGCGGTCGCGGCGACCAAGCGCGGCGCCCATCTGGCCGTCTCACTGGAACGACTCGACGCCATGCTGCCTAAGCCGGCGCAGCGCATCGGACTCTCCGCGACCGTGCGTCCGCCGGAGGAGGTCGCACGGTTCCTCGGCGGCCGCAGCCCGGTGACCATCGTCGCGCCGCCCTCCCAGAAGCGGTTCGACCTCAAGGTGATCGTGCCTGTCGAGGACATGCGCGACCTGGGCCCCGCCGCGCACGAGGACGATTCGAGTCCGGCGGGCGGGTCGATCTGGCCGCACGTCGAGGAGGCGATCGTCGACAGGGTGCTGGAGCACCGGTCATCCATCGTGTTCGCCAACTCCCGCAGGCTTGCCGAGCGGTTGACGGCGCGCATGAACGAGATCTACGAAGAACGGTTGCTGGATGCCTCGGAGCGCGATCGCCAGCCCGGCGAGCCCGTCTCCGTCGGGCAGGTACTCGACGAGTTCGGAGTCCAACGCGCGAAACGCGCGCCGGCCGAGCTGATCGGTGCGAGCGGGCAGACGAAGGCGAGCCGTGCAGGCGCTTCCGCCGACCCGTTTGCTGTCAGCGCGACGGTCGAGCAGCGCAGGCAGCCCCGGGAATGGACGCCCGAAAGCACCGCTGACCCGGAACATGCCGACTCGGGCATATTGGCCCGCGCCCACCACGGATCCGTGAGCAAGGAGCAGCGCGCCGTCATCGAGGATGACCTGAAAAGCGGTCGGCTGCGCTGCGTCGTCGCCACCAGCAGCCTCGAGCTGGGCATCGACATGGGCGAGGTCGACCTGGTCGTGCAGGTGGAGGCTCCGCCGTCCGTCGCGTCCGGCCTGCAGCGCGTGGGCCGCGCCGGTCATCAGGTGGGTGAGGTGTCGAAGGGAGTGATGTTCCCGAAGCACCGCTCCGATCTGATCAACTCCGCGGTCGCGAGCGAGCGGATGGTCACCGGCCTCATCGAGGAGTTGCGGGTTCCGGCGAATCCGCTCGACATCCTGGCACAGCAGACCATCGCCACGACCGCCCTCGACCCGGTCGACGTCGACGAGTGGTTCGACACCGTGCGTCGCAGCGCGCCCTTCGCGACGCTCCCCCGCAGCGCGTTCGACGCCACGCTCGACCTCATCGCCGGCCGCTACCCGAGTGACGAGTTCGCCGAGCTGCGTCCACGCGTCGTGTGGGACCGCGATCGGGGCATCCTGACCGGCCGGCCGGGAGCCCAGCGGCTGGCCGTGACCAGCGGCGGCACCATTCCGGACCGTGGGCTGTTCGGCGTGTACATGGTCGGGTCGACCGATGAGACCAACCCGGCGAAGGGCGGGCGCCGCGTCGGCGAACTCGACGAGGAGATGGTCTACGAATCGCGGGTTGGCGATGTGTTCGCGCTCGGTGCGACGAGCTGGCGCATCCAGGAGATCACCCACGACCGTGTGCTCGTGAGCCCCGCGTTCGGCGAGCCCGGCCGACTGCCGTTCTGGAAGGGCGACGGCATCGGTCGTCCCGCCGAGCTGGGTGAAGCGGTCGGCGGGTTCGTGCGCGAGGTCGCGGCCGCATCCGAGAAGGATGCCCGTGCCCGTACCGCGAACGCCGGTCTCGACGAGTTCGCCACGGGCAACCTGCTCGCCTACCTCGACGAACAGAAGAAGGCCACCGGTCACCTGCCGACAGACCGTACTCTCGTCGCCGAGCGCTTCAGGGACGAGCTCGGCGACTGGCGGATCGTGCTGCATTCCCCGTACGGCATGCAAGTGCATGCGCCGTGGGCGCTCGCGGTCGCCGCTCGAGTTCGGGAACGGCTGAACGTTGAGGGCTCGTGCATCGCCAGCGACGACGGCATCGTTGTGCGCATCCCCGACGCCGAGGCCGAACCGCCGGGCGCCGATCTCTTCGTCTTCGAAGCCGACGAACTCGAGCAGATCG
>JBQCJQ010000280.1:0-3173 GCA_051952615.1 Humibacter sp. | reverse complement strand
CCTCGGCGGTGTGTGCGTCTTCGGCCCGAACATCCGGTCGACTCAGCAGCTGCGTGCGCTCGACGAGGACATCCTGAGCGCGAATCCGCTCGCCGTCATCGCCATCGACGAGGAGGGTGGCGACGTCACCCGTCTGAACTATGCCGACGGATCGCCGTACCCGGGCAACGCCGTGCTCGGAAGGCTCGACGACGAGGCGCTCACCGAGTCCGTCGGCCGTGATGTGGGCTTCGCGCTGCGCCGAGTCGCGTGCACTCTCGACTTCGCACCGGACGTCGACGTCAACTCGAACCCCGACAACCCCGTGATCGGCGTGCGCAGCTTCGGGGCGACAGCATCGCTCGTCGCCGGGCACGGTGCGGCATGGACGACCGGGCTGCAGTCCACCGGCATCGGCGCATGCGCCAAGCACCTCCCCGGGCACGGCGACACCGCGCTCGACTCGCACCTCGCCCTGCCGGTGATCGATCGTTCGCTCGACGAGCTGCGCGAGCGCGAGCTGGTGCCGTTCCGTGCAGCCATCGCCGCTGGAACGCGCAGCATCATGACCTCGCACATCGTCCTGCCGCAGGTCGACCCCGGCGTGCCTGCGACGTTCTCGCGGCGCATCCTGCAGGGGATTCTTCGCGACGAGCTCGGGTTCGAGGGCGTCGTCGTCACCGACGCGCTCGACATGAAGGGTGCGAGCGGCGAGATCGGCATCCCCGAGGCAGCGGTGCGTGCGCTCGCTGCCGGCTGCGACCTGCTCTGCATCGGCACCGAGACGACCGAGGAGCTGCTCGACGAGATCGTGCGCGCCGTGGGCGACGCCATCGACTCGGGTCGGCTGAGCGCGGAACGAGTTGCGGATGCCGCACGACGCGTTCGCACCATGGCGAGCGAGCTCGCGGCGTTGCGGGCGGAGACTCTCGTGCCGGATGACGACGGCGAGACATCCATCGTCCCCTCCGATCGGCTGATCGGAGCCTTCGAGGTGCGCGAGCCGGCCTTCGCGGCGCTGCGGTCCGCCGATGAGGTCGCTGCGGTTCCGTTCGCGGTCGTGCGCATCGAGACGGAGGCGAACATCGCCGTCGGGGTCGCGCCGTGGGGTCCGTTCGCGCAGGTTTCCGCCAGCCCGGATGCCGCGGACTCGATCGCCTGGGCGGGGCATCCGCAGTTCGTCGTCTCCGAACGCGACGCGTCGGACGGCCGCGTCGCGGCGCGGATCGGGGAGATGCTGGAGCAGATCGCGGATGATCAGGGCGTCGTCGTGATCGGCAAGGCGCTGCACCGCTACGGCTTCGCACACGAGGTGATCGACGGCCTGCGCGCCGCGCGCACGACGCTCGCGGTCGACATGGGATGGCCGTCGGATGACCGTGCCTACGCGGACATCGCCACGTTCGGCGCCTCGCGATCGGTCGGACGCGCCCTGATGGCGCTGCTCAACGCCCCGGAGAACCGGCGGTGAGGATCGGGCTCGACATCGGAGGCACGAAGACCGACGCGGTCGTGCTGGATGCCGAAGGCGGCGTGCTCGAGCGCGTTCGGGTGCCGACGGGCAACGGCCACGACGAGGTGCTCGACTCCGCAGAGCGCGCCGTGCGAGAGGTGATCGTGCTCAGCGGATTCCACGCGCCAGACTTCACGTCGATCGGCGTCGGCATCCCCGGTGTGGTCGACAGCGAGTCCGGCAGGGTTCACCACGCGGTGAACCTCGGCGTCGACGACCTCGACCTCGCCGGCCTGCTGCGGCAGCGGGTCGACGTGCCGGTGCGAGTGGAGAACGACGTCAAGGCCGCCGCACTCGGCGCGTACCACCTGCTCGGGCTGGAGGGCTCGGCGGCGTACCTCAACCTCGGTACCGGGGTGGCGGCCGGCATCGTCGTCGACGGCCGCCTCCAACGCGGCTCCCGGGGTGGCGCAGGTGAGATCGGCCATATCCCGATCGACCCCCACGGTGCGGTGTGCTCCTGCGGCCAGCACGGCTGCGTCGAGACCACGGCATCCGGATCCGCGGTCGCCCGCATGTGGCCCACCTCAGCAGAGCTGCCAGCGCTCGAGCTGTTCGATGCGGCGGATGCCGGAGACCGTCTCGCGTGGAGCGTTCGGCACACGATCGCGACGGGTGTGGCATCCGCCGTGCGCATTCTCGTGCTCACCGTCGACGTCGAGACCGTGGTGATCGGCGGCGGTCTCAGCAACCTGGGGGAGCGTCTGCTGGCGCCGGTGACCGAGGTGCTGCAAGGCTGGGGTGTGGACTCGCCGTTCCTGAGGTCGCTGCGGCTCCCGGAGCGCGTGCGCATGCTCGCGCCCGACCTGTCGGCAGCGGCGGTGGGGGCTGCACTCGTCGGCGCGGCGGAGTCCGTCGCCTAAGCATCACGTTCACGTAAGGGAGATATCCGTGGAGGTCGTCATCAAGAAGACCGCGGACGAGGTCGGCGCGCTCGCTGCCGATCTGGTCGGTCGCGTCGTGGAGTCGAAGCCGCGCGCGGTGATCGGTCTGGCGACCGGGTCGTCGCCGCTGGCGATCTACGCCGGTCTCGCGAAGCGCGTCGAGGCCGGCTCGCTCGACTTCACGGGTGTGCGCGGGTTCGCGCTCGATGAGTACGTCGGCATCCCTGAGGACCATCCGCAGAGCTACGCCTCGGTGATCAGGCACGAGGTCGTCGAGCCGCTGCACATGGATCCGACGCTGGTGCAGGTGCCGGACGGCCGAGCCGTCGACGTCGAGGTGGCGTGTCGCGAGTACGAGCAGGCGATCGTGGATGCCGGGGGAATCGACATCCAGATCCTGGGCATCGGCGCCAACGGGCACATCGGGTTCAACGAGCCGACGTCGTCGTTCGCCTCCAGAACCCGCATCAAGACCCTGGCACCGAAGACGCGCGCGGACAACGCCCGCTTCTTCGACTCGCCCGACGAGGTGCCCACCCATTGCGTCACGCAGGGGCTCGGCACCATCATGCAGGCGAGGCGGCTCGTGCTGGTCGCGCAGGGAGAGAGCAAGGCCGACGCCATCGCCGCCGCGGTCGAGGGCCCGGTCGCGGCGATCTGCCCGGCGTCGGTGCTGCAGTTCCACGAGCACGCGACGGTGATCATCGACGAGGCGGCGGCGAGCAAGCTGCGCCTCGCGGACTACTACACCTACACGTACGACAACAAGCCCGCGTGGCAGCTGTGAGCTGACGCTC
>JBQCJQ010000279.1:0-3169 GCA_051952615.1 Humibacter sp. | reverse complement strand
GACGCCCTGCGCCTCGCGAACGGATGCGACGGCATCCGCGAACCTGCCCGCCGCCTCGACGCCGGTGGCGAAGTCGACGCCCGAGAAGGTCTCCCCCACATCGAACGCCTCGCCGTGCCTGTTGAATGTGCGGTGGTCCTGCGGTGCGAAGGTGGTCTCCTTCGTGTACCTGCCGCTGAGCAGACCTGATGCCAGAGGTACGCGGGCGATGATGCCGACACCCGCCTCCTGTGCGGCCGGCAGCACCTGCTCGAGTGGCTTCAGCCGGAATGCGTTGAGGATGATCTGCACCGTCGCCACGTTCGGCCGAGCGATCGCGGTGAGGGCTTCGTCGACCCGCTCGACGCTGACGCCGTAGTTCGCGATCGCGCCCTCGGAAACGAGGATGTCGAGCGCATCGAACACCTCGTCGTCGGAGTACACCGCCGTGGGCGGGCAGTGCAGCTGCACCAGATCCAGCGTGTCGGTGCGCAGGTTCGCGCGCGAACGGTCGATCCACTCGCGGAAGTTTGCGAGGGTGTAGTTCTCCGGCACCTGATCGACGCGACGGCCCATCTTCGTGGCGACGGTGATGCCGGCATCCGGGTGGGCTCCGCGGAAGCGGCCGATGATGCTCTCGCTGCGGCCATCCCCGTACACGTCGGCGGTGTCGAAGAAAGTGACGCCCGCCTCGGCCGACGCCTCGAGCACGTCGAGCGCGTCACTCTCGCTCACGTTGCCCCAGTCGGCACCCAGCTGCCAGGTGCCAAGGCCGATCACGGACACGGTGCGGCCTGTGCGGCCAAGGGTGCGCTGCTGCATGCGGGTTACCCTACAGCCGCCGCACCGCCCCGACCGACGGTGGACCGCCCTGCGGCGTAGCCTGTGCAACGTGAGCGAGTCTGCTGTACAGGTGCTGTCCGACGAGCTGCTGGAGCGCATCCGGTCCCGTGCCGCCGGGTACGACCGTGACAACGCGTTCTTCGCCGAAGACCTAGCGGAGTTGAAGGATGCCGGCTACCTGCGCGCCCTCGTCCCGACGGAGTTCGGCGGCCTCGGCCTCTCTCTTCGCGACGTCGCCCGGGAGCAGGTGAGGCTGGCATCCGCTGCTCCCGCCACGGCGCTCGCGGTGAACATGCACCTCGTCTGGACCGGTGTCGCGAAGGCGATGCGAGACCGCGGCGACACGGTGCTGGAGTTCCTGCAGCGCGAGGCCGGAGCCGGCGAGGTCTTCGGCTTCGGCATCAGCGAGGGCGGCAACGACCTCGTGCTCTTCGGGTCGCGAACGGACGCCCGACCAGACGGCCACGGCGGCTACACGTTCCACGGCACGAAGATCTTCACCTCCCTCACGCCTGCGTGGACGCGACTGGGCACCATGGGACTCGACTCCACGAGCGCCGATGCACCGAAGATCGTGTTCGGCTTCATCGATCGCGCGGCGGGCGGGTTCGAGATCGCGGATGACTGGGACACCCTCGGCATGCGGGCGAGCCAGTCGAACTCGACACGGCTGGACGGCGCGCACGCGCCCGCCGAGCGGGTCATCCGGCGCCTTGATCCCGGCCCGAACGCCGATCTGCTCACGTTCGGCATCTTCTCCAGCTTCGAGCTGCTGCTCGCAGCCGTCTACACCGGGATCGGCAAGCGGGCGCTCGAGCTCGCGGTCGAGGCCGTGAAGCGGCGCACCTCGATGAAGAACGACGGGCGTGCGTATGCGCAGGACCCTGACATCCGCTGGCGCATCGCCGACGCCGCGATCGCGCAGGACGCGCTCTATCCGCAGCTCGACGCCATCACCGGCGACGTCGACGCACTCGTCGACCACGGCAGCCAGTGGTTCGCGAAGCTCGTCGGCATGAAGGTGCGCGCCACCGAGACGGCCCGCGACGTGGTCGACAAGGCGATCCGGGTCTCGGGAGGCGGCAGCTATTTCTCCTCGAGCGAGCTCGGGCGCCTGTACCGCGACGTGCTGGCGGGCATGTTCCACCCCTCCGACGACGAGTCGGCCCACTCGACGGTCGCGACCGCCTGGCTGGGTCCGCTCGAGAGCTGACCATGACCGATCAGTCCTGGCGGCGGACGCGGCGCGACGAGGCTCAAGCGCCGACGAGACAGCCCGGTTTCGCCGCGCGCATGCGCCTCGACTGGTGGTGGATCGCCATCCTTGTGCTCTGCGGCTCCTTCCAGATCTACCGCGGGGCGCCCGTCGACGGCGTGTTCTTCCTCGCTGCGGGTGCTGCACTGCTCGCGGATGCCGCCGGATGGCTACGATTCCTCAGCCGCTACCCGCTCCCCCGTGTGCGTCTCGCCGTGCAACTCACCCTCGGCATCATCGCCGTCGCGGTGATCGCCTTCGCGCCGCAGTTCGGCCTCGCCGACCTGATCACGGTTGCGGTGGTCGGTGCCACCGCACTGATCGTCGCCTGGCGTGACGATCCACCGACAGCCGTCGGCCCGACGTCGGAGCGAGAGGATGTCGTGCTCCGGCGCGCGCTGCGGCGTTCGGCCATGCTGTGGGCGGCCGCCGGGGTGTTCCTGTGCCTGTGGGAGCTGGCCTCGTTCTTCCTGGCCATGCCTTCGGCCAGCGCCGAGTTCGATCATCCGCCGCTGTCCGACCTCATCGACCCCATCGTCGCGAACCCGATCGGACGGGGCGCGTGCGCGGCGCTCTGGCTCCTGGCCGGCGCCGCGCTGCTGCGGAGAGGACGTCGCTCGTGAGCCGCATCATCACGATCGCCGGGTTCATCGCCGTCGGCCTCTTCGCACTCGTGCTGGCCTGGTACGGCAGGCGCGAACCGGAGCGGGTGGCGCCGTTCGGAACACTTCTCGACCGGGTGATGGCGTCGCGGGCCATCCGCATCACCATCCTCATGTTCTGGTGGTGGCTCGGCTGGCACTTCTTCGTGGTGGCACCGCTGCCTGCGGCGTCGTAGGGACCGGGAGAGGCCTCAGGCCCTGCCCGTCACAATCTGCCGCGCAGGCGCTCCAGATCGCGACGGTCGCGCTTGGTCGGGCGCCCAGAACCCCGCTCGCGGATGACCGAGCTCGGCTGCTCGACCCGCGGGGGCAGCGCAGGGGTCTTGTCGAGATACGCGGCCTGCGCGATCGGTGCGCCGACTCTTTTGGTGAGGATGCCGCGCACCTCGACGATGTGCTCGCGGTCGGTCTGGACCCGCACCTCGTCACC
>JBQCJQ010000278.1:0-3573 GCA_051952615.1 Humibacter sp. | reverse complement strand
TGGGAGATCTGCGAGTTCACCAGCGACCACCTGTTCGGCACGCACGCGCAGAACGGCAACACCGACACGATGGGCGACATCATCGCGGCGACGATCGGCGCCCTCGTCACGTTGGGGATCACGCTCGCGTGGCGCTGGCCGGGCAGCGTGATGCCGATCGCGCTCCGCCGTTCGGCGGCGGCGGATGCCCGCGACGAGCAGGCCGCGTAGCCGCACACTCTTCAACGCGCACTTGTACCACCGGCGAGATGCAGCGTAACGTGACTGGCACGTTTTCCGGTCGGCGCGGCGTTGGCCGGATCAAGACGCCGGCGTCCGGCGGATGGTGTGGAACCCCGCCGGGTGTCGCGCGCTCAGTGCCCCGTCGGCGGCCACCGGTAGAGTCCCCGAATGCCCCACCCCCGGCTCTCCCGCTTCACCGCAACCGCGGTAGCGCTCGCAGCGACGGTCATCCTCCTCACCGGCTGCTCAGCAGACGACTCCTTCGCAGCGGGCCCCGCGTCTGACACCACCGATCCGACGTCGACCACCGCTTCTGCGCCGGCATCCTCAGCGACCACTCCGCCCGACACCGCGACCTCCGGCACCGCGGCCGCCGTTCTTGCCACGATCCCGGTGAAGGGCCGTGCCCCGCACACCGGATACGACCGGGTCGGCGACTTCGGCCCTGCGTGGAAGGACATCGACGGCAACCACTGCGATACCCGCGATGACGTGCTCGCCCGAGACCTCACCGCCGTGGTGAAGAAGGGGTCGTGCACCGTCGAGTCAGGCGTGCTGAGCGACCCCTACACCGGCAAGACCATCCACTTCGTGCGCGGGGTGCAGACCTCGGTCGCGGTGCAGATCGACCACCTCGTTCCGCTGTCCGACGCCTGGGAGACGGGCGCCCAGCAGCTCACGCAACAGCAGCGCGAGACGATGGCGAACGATCCGCTCGAGCTCCTCGCGGTCGACGGACCCACCAACGAGAGCAAGGGCGACGGGGATGCCGCAACGTGGCTCCCACCCAACCACGCGTTCCGCTGCACCTACGCCGCCCGGCAGGTCTCGGTGAAGGCGGCGTATCACCTGTGGGTGACGGCCGCAGAGCACGATGCACTCGCGCGCATCCTGAGCGGATGCCCCGCCCAGCGCTCGTCGACGTCGGCACTCGCGCCCACGGTCGGTCTCGGCTAGCCCCCGAGCTCTGCCGCCAGCCGCTCCACGTAGCGGTCCCGCGTCTCTGCGCGCTTCGCGAGGGCGAGCCTGGTGAGGGCGGCGCGGCGCACGCCCGGCGTCTGGGCATCCCACGCCTCGCGAGCGCCGGCTGCGGCGAGCGCCCGCGCGAGATCGGCGGGCACGAGGAGCGCGTCGGCGTCGTCGAGGATGGTCCACATGCCGTCGGCCTTGGCCGCATCGACGAGGCGACGGCCGGCATCCGTCATACGTCCCTCGGCCTCCAGCCTGGCGACCCGCTCCTTGTTGGTTCGCGACCACGGGGAGCCGACGCGCCTCGGAACGAACCAGAGCGCCGACCGCTCGGAGTCGAGAGTCTTCGACTGGCTGTCGACCCAGCCGAACGCGACGGCCTCGGTGATCGCCTGGTCGTACGTCATCGCCGGACGGCCCGTCACACCCCGCCACGACACCAGCCACACGCCCGTCGAGGTGTCGTGGTGCTTCTCCAGCCAGCGCCTCCACTCGGCGGCGGTCTCGAGCGGCACGTGCTCCGCGTCATTCCTCGACATCGTGCTCGGCCTCCCCGAAGTAGGCGGCGATCGCGTCGGCCACGGTCGTGTCGGTGAAGCGGAAGCCATCGTCGAGGAGCGCGGTGGGGAGCATCCGCTGGCTGCAGAGCAGAAGCTCGTCCGCCGCACCCTGCAGCGCGAGCCGCAGGGCGAAGGCCGGCGCGGGGAATCCGTACGGCCGGTGCAACGCGGTTGCCAGGGCACGCACGAGCTCTCCCGCCGTCGCGGGTGTCGGCCCTGCGAGGTTCACCGGCCCGCTGAGGCCGGCTTCGGCCCGGCCGGAGGTGCCCGGACCCGATGCACCCTCACCCGACCCGATGATGTGGTCGATCGCCGCAATCTCGTCGCGCAGGCTGATCCACGGCCACCACTGGCGGCCGGTGCCGATCGGCCCGGCGAGTCCGGCACGCGCCAGAAGCCGAAGCGGAGTCATCGCCCCGCCTGGGCCCACCACGAGCCCAGTGCGCAGGAAGGCCAGCCGCGTGACCTCGGCTGCGGGTGCTGCCGCCTGCTCCCATGCCGCGACGACCGCCGAGAGAAAGCCGGTTCCACGTTCCGACGCCTCCGTCAGATCCTCCTGGCCACGGTCTCCGTAGTAGCCGACCGCCGATGCGCTGACGAACGCGCCCGGAGGCTTCGACGCGGAACGGATGGCGCCGACGATGGTCTGCGTGACATCCAACCTCGACTCGAGGATGACCTTCTTATATGCGGGCGTCCACGGCAGCCGAGCGGTGGGTGCCCCTGAAAGGCTCACCACGGCATCCGCGCCGCTCACCACCGCGGGATCGAGGATGCCCACAGCCGGGTCCCAGCGCACCTCGCCCTCTGCCCGCTCGGGCCTCCTCACCAGCCTGACGACCTCGTCGCCCGACGCCTCCAGCCGCTCCGCGAGCGCCGTGCCGACCAGCCCCGAAGCGCCGGCGATCACGATGCGCCGTCTCGTCCGCTCTGCCATGCCATCCGTCCCGAATGCTCCGATACCACCTCGGATCGGAGCCGATCGGAGGCACATCCCTCACTCAGTAAACTAGGTGGGTCCGACGATTCTCGGGTGGAATGCGGTTGCACCACCTGCTTCCCTCCACCTGATCCCCCGAAAGGGATGCCATGCCAGACCAGAACGCACTCGATGCCGTGATCGCCCTCGCCCGCCATCGCGGGTTCGTCTTCCAGTCGGGTGAGATCTACGGCGGGTCGCGTTCCACCTGGGACTACGGCCCCCTCGGCGTCGAGCTCAAGGAGAACATCCGCCGCCAGTGGTGGCAGACGTTCGTGCGCGGCCGCGGCGACATGGTCGGACTCGACTCCGCCGTCATCCTTCCGACGAGGGTCTGGGAGGCATCCGGTCACGTCGCCACCTTCACGGACCCGCTGGTGGAGTGTCTGCACTGTCACCACCGATTCCGCGAAGACCACCTCGTCGAGGCGTTCGAGGCGAAGAAGGGCAGGGCGCCGGAGGGCGGCCTCGCCGACATCGTCTGCCCGAACTGCGGCACCCGTGGCCAGTGGACGGAGCCGCGGTCGTTCTCCGGCCTCATGAAGACCTACGTCGGGGTCGTCGACGACGAGTCGGGTCTGCACTACCTGCGCCCCGAGACCGCGCAGGGCATCTTCGTCAACTTCGCCAACGTGGTGCAGGCCGCGCGCATGAAGCCTCCGTTCGGCGTCGGCCAGGTCGGCAAGGCGTTCCGCAACGAGATCACCCCTGGCAACTTCATCTTCCGCACCCGCGAGTTCGAGCAGATGGAGATCGAGTATTTCGTTCCAGAGGCGGATGCCGCCGAGTCGTTCGAGCACTGGGTCGACGCCTGCTGGAACTGGTTCGTCGACCTCGGCATCG
>JBQCJQ010000277.1:0-4273 GCA_051952615.1 Humibacter sp. | reverse complement strand
TCCCTTCGGGACGCTCCAGAAAGATGAAGTGCTCGAGTGCCGCCTCGCTGAAGGGCATGAGAAGGAGGTTCACGCCCGCCGGGAAGTGGTGGGCGGGTGCCGGCAGGTTGGGGCGGCTGAGGTGGGGCGCCGCTCCGACGGCTGAAAGCAGGTTCTGCACGAGGGAGAGATGAAGCATCTCCTCCGTGGCCACGTGGATGATCGTGCGTCGCCAAGCGGCGACGGTTTCGAGCTCTTCAGGCGACAATCCCTCGCCGGCCGTGCGCTTGAGGGTGTACGCGGCGTAGAGGTACTGGCACATGATGCCGTGTTCGAGCTCGGCCGCTTGGCAGAGCATGTAGATCAGCGCCTCGCGATGCTCGATGACGAAAGGGGCTTCCGGATCGGCCCGCCCGCCGCGAAGGTTCAGAAGTTCCGCGAGCCGGCCATTGCCTGCTCCCGTCGTGGCGCCGACATTGCTGATTGTGCTCATGGCATCTCCTTGGTTGACGTTTCCTGTCACAGAGAAGGACCGAGCATGGTCTGCTTTCGTGACAGGTACCAGGGCGGAATCGGATGATCCCTGTCACGTTTCCGCGGGCCGTCCGGTCTTCTCTACGTAGGAGCTCGACCACGAGGAGAGCGGCGAAGGAGAGCAACCATGACGAACCCGAACCCGTACATCGACTTCGAGGGTCTTCCCACGCCTGATGAAGGCATGTTGGCGACCCTCTTCATCACCGTGCGAGATGTCGCCCGGTCGCGAGACTTCTACTCGAGGATTCTCGGCGGCACAGTCGTGCTCGAAGAGAATCCGTGCATGGTCAAGCTGTCCAACACCTGGATCATCATGAACCCCGGAGGCGGCCCGACCCCCGACAAACCGGGAATCTCGGTCGTGGAATACGAGCCAGGCAACACCACCTCCATCTTCCTGAACCTTCGGGTGGCCGACATCCACGCCAGCTATCGGCTATGGAAGGAACGGGGCGCAGAATTCGTTACACCGCCGCTCGATCGTGGCGCAGAGATCCGCTGCTACATGCGCGACCCGGACGGCTACCTGATCGAAGTAGGCCAGTCGACCGGCCTCACCGAGGGGCGTCTCGCCGAACCGAGTTGAGCGTGTCGGCGCGGATGAGTCTCTTGAAGGTCGCGTATGCGGGTTTCGCACTTCAGAGCCTGAGCCCGTTCTCCAGGTGCCCGATCGCCTCGTCGATCAACGGCGGCATCTCGGCATCCGGATCGCCGGCCGCCTGCACCAGCACGGCGAGCATCGCCCCGATGAGAGCCCCGGAGACGGTGCGCACGGCGAAGTCGTCTGCCGCGCGACCCGCACGTTCCGCGATCGCCACGGACAGAATCTCCATCGCCTGGGCGAGCTGATCGAGCATCGCACCGCGCAGAGCAGGCACCCCCGCCACCAACGCGAGCCGCTCCCGCTGGTCTTCACGCTGCTGCTCCGACAGGCTCGCGAAGAACTCCTTCAGCGCCATCCTCATCGCGGTGACGGCGCCGAGCTCCGCCGGCTGGGCGTGGTAGGCCGCGACGATCAGGGGGTCGTAGTCGTCGAAGAGCACCACCGACTCCTTGGTCGGGAAGTAGCGGAAGAACGTGCTCTCCGACACCTCCGCCGCGTCGATGATCTGGTCGATGGTGGTCGCGTCGTAGCCCTGTTCAGTGAACAACCTCAGCGCGTGGCTCTGAATGGATGCCCGAGTGCGCGCCTTCTTCCGCTCACGCAGCCCGGGCCGGGGTTCCGTGCCAGCGGTATCGGCAGCGAGGTTCTCAGGACTCGACGACGGCATCCGGCACCTTTCGCATTGCGGTCGCGCGGCCGTCCCGTGATGGCCGCGGCAGAATCACCACTGCCATGATGGCCCCGACGAGCGCGATGCCGGCGGACACCAGCAGCGACACGCTCATGCCCTGGGTGAACGCGGTGCGCACGGCATCGGCGAGAGCAGGGGAGTGGAGCTCGGACGCGACCTTGGCTCCCGCATAGACGCTGGACTTCGCGACCGCGAGAAGCGAGGCGGGGGTGCCCGGCTGATGCGCCGCGCCGCCCGCTTGCCACAGCGAGACGAGCCGCGCGGAGTACACGGCGGCGACCACGCTCCCCAGAATGGCGGTGCCCAGCGGCGCGCTCGTCTTCTGCAGCGCCTGCACCACGCCGGAACCGACACCGCTTCGCTCGGCGGTGAGTCGCGACAGCGCTGCCGAGGTGGCGGAGGTGAGACCGAGACCCGCGCCGGCGCAGACCACGGCCATCCAGGTCGCGATGAACCAGACATCCGAGTCCGCGGTCGTCAGCGAGCCCACCCACGACCCGACTGCGATGACGATGAATCCGATCGTTACGGCGGCCCTGAACCCGAGTGCGGCGACCACCTTTCCGGCTGGCAGGGCTCCGACGAGCATTCCGCCGACGAACGGAAGCAACCGCAGACCCGAGGCGAAGACATCCGCTCCCTGAACCGCCTGGAAGAACTGCGGCATCACGAAGAGCAGCCCCACCATGCCCATCCCTGCGAAGCCGGCCAGCACGGCGCCACCGGTGAATGCGCGGGATCGGAACAGCCTGACGTCGATGAGCGGCGTTCCGCCTCGGCGGGTCATCCGCGTCTCCCAGAGCGCGAAGCCGACGAGCACGACCACCCCACCGGCCAGGCACGCGATCGCGGTGGCGTCCGCCCAGCCGTGTTGCCCCGCCTCGATGATGCCGTAGGTGAAGACGACGAGCCCGGCGACGGAGGCGAGGATGCCCACCACATCGATTCTCGGACGCTCGGTCGCACGTGACTCGGGGATCAGCAGCCACGCGGCCAACAGGCCGACCAGCACGACGGGCACGTTCAGCAGGAAGACCCAGCCCCACCAGAGGTTCGCGAGCATCCATCCGCCGAGGATCGGGCCGAGCGGCAGAGAGAGGAAGTTCGCGGCCGAGAACACGCCGACCGCACGCGGTCGCTCCGCCTCGTCGAAGAAGACCGTGAGCGCGGAGAGCGCCATGACGGCGACGCCCGCACCGGCCACACCCATGATCAGCCGGGCGGCGAGGAACACCGCAGGGGTGTGCGCGAGCGCGCACAGCGCGGAGCCGGCACCGAAGGCGGCGAGCGAGATCAGCAGGACCCTCTTGCGGCCGAAGCGGTCGCCGAGCAGGCCGGCCGGCAGAACGGATGCCGCGAGCATGAGCAGGTACCCGGACGAGAACCATTCGAGCTCGGACTCGGTGGCGTGCAGCGATCCCGCCAAAGTCGGCAGTGCGATCGAGAGCACGGTGCCGTCGAGGCCGACGGCGAGCACGCTGAGACTCACGGCGCCGAGCGCCCACCAGCGGCGCCGTGCTTGCGACTGGTCTCGGAGCTCGGTGGCGTTCTGCTGAATGGTCATGGTGGTTACCTCCAGTTAGATGGTAACCACTTTTTGACGGTGTCATTCAGTTTTTGGGTGCGACTATCGCCACGGATGGCCGACGCAGCCATGGCCGGAGACAATCCTGTCCACGATCCGTGGGTTCGCTAAGCTGTGGCGCATCCCATCAGAGAGCGCTCTCTGAGGCATGTTCACTGCCGCCATACCCCCATCGACCCGCCGCTCGGCCGCGTCGATCGACGGCAGCGTCCGCCTCTCGGAGCCCGAGGCGAAGGCGGCTCGTGGCAGGTTCAGCAGCATCATTCTCACGACGGTCATTTCTAGGGGCAGCGGGATCCGTCGCGGTCGGCGGGCTCACCGCACTGACACTGGCGGGCTGCACGACTGCCGACCGGGCGCCGAGTCCAACGTCGTCGTCGTGGAAGCCGCCGACCACGCCCCTGCACGTCCCGAAGGGATATCTGTGGGGAGTCGCGACGGCCGCCTACCAGGTCGAAGGAGCGTGGAACGTCGACGGTCGAGGCCCCTCGATCTGGGACACCTACACGCACGCCGCCTCGAACCCGATCCCGGGTGCCGCGACCGGCGACGTCGCTGCCGACTACTACCACCGCTGGCGGTCCGACCTCGACCTGGTCTCCCGGCTCGGCGTCGGCGCATATCGGTTCTCGATCGCGTGGCCGCGCATCCAGCCGACCGGTTCCGGTGCGGTGAATCAGATGGGTCTGGACTTCTACAAGGGAGTCATCGATTCGCTCGCCGAACGCGGCATCCGCCCGGTCATCACGATGTACCACTGGGATCTGCCGCAGGCACTGCAGGATGCCGGAGGCTGGCCGTCCCGCGATGTCGCGAGTCGATTCGGTGATTACGCGGGCATCCTCTTCGATGCGTTCAAGGATGTCGATGCCGACTG
>JBQCJQ010000276.1:0-2829 GCA_051952615.1 Humibacter sp. | reverse complement strand
GTATCGCGAACTGGGGGAGGGACGGCCGGTCGTCCTGATCCACGGCTTCTTCTCGACGGCGTACGTCAACTGGATCAGGTACGGCCACGCCGCCCTCATCGCGGATGCCGGTTTCCGCGTGATCATGCCCGACCTGCGTGCGCACGGCGACAGCGACCGGTCGCACGATCCGCGGAGCTACCCGAGCGACGTGCTCGTCGACGACGCGTTCGCCCTCGTCGATCACCTCGGGCTCACCGACTACGACCTCGGCGGCTACTCGTTGGGCGCCCGCACAACGGTGCGCGCGATGGTTCTCGGTGCGGAGCCGGGGCGTGCCGTGATCGCGGGCATGGGACTGAAGGGCATCACCGAGGTCGCGAAGCGCAACGAGTTCTTCCACAGGGTCTTCGACGGTCTCGGAACCCACGAGCGCGGAAGCGAGGAGTGGCGGTCCGAGGCATTCATGCAGACAACGGGCGGCGACCCCGTCGCACTGCGTCTCGTTCTGGAGACGTCCGTCGGCGCCACGGTCGACGAACTGGCAGGCATCGCGACCCCCGCGCTCGTCGTGATGGGGGATGACGACCACGACCACGGCTCGGGTGCCGACCTCGCCGACGCCATGCCGCTCGCGCGATTCACCGAGATACCCGGCACCCACATGAGCGCCGTGACCGACCAGGCGCTCGGCGTCGCGATCCGAGACTTCCTCCTCCGCTGACCGCGTCGGCGTCGGTCGGCATCCGATAGAGTTCAGGCCAGACGAATTGGTCGGATGTTTACCCGATCGATCACCGAGCTCGAACACCTCATTCCGACGAGAAAGCAGGCCCCAGTGCGCATCGCCAACCTCTCCGGACGACTCGTCCTCCTCTCCGACGACCGTGCCCTCGACGTCGAGCAGGCCAGCGGCGGTCGCTTCTCGTCGAACCCGCAGGCGGTCTACGACGACTGGGACGACTTCACCGCGTGGGCGGGGGAGCAGGATGCCTCGACGGGGTCATCCTTCGACGTGGCCGACCTCGGCCCTGCCGTTCCGCGCCCGGCGCAGGTCTTCGCGATCGGACTGAACTATGCGAGTCACGCGGGCGAGTCCGGGCTCGACGTGCCGGAGAATCCCATGGTCTTCACGAAGTTCGTCTCGAGCTTCGTCGGACCGGAGGCCGAGGTGGAGCTCACCGGTGACACCGTCGACTGGGAGGTCGAGCTGGTCGCCGTCATCGGCAACGGAGGCCGCGACATCGCCGAGGCCGACGCCTGGAACCACGTCGCCGGGCTCACCATCGGCCAGGACATCAGCGACCGCACCGTGCAGTTCTGGGGCAGCCCTGCACAGTTCTCGATCGGCAAGTCGCTCAAGGGGTTCGCGCCGATCGGCCCAGCTGTCGTCACCCTCGACGAACTCGTGGCTGCCGGTGCGGAGAGGTCCGACCTCACCATCGGTTGCACGCTCACGCACGAGGACGGGTCGACCGAGGTGCTGCAGAACGGGCGCACCCGAGACATGATCTTCTCCGTCCCGGTGCTCATCGCGAAGCTCTCGTCGCTCGTCGAGCTGCTTCCCGGCGACGTGATCTTCACCGGTACGCCGGACGGCGTGGGACTCGGCCGCAACCCCCGGGTGTACCTGAAGCCGGGCCAGAGCGTCACCAGCGAGATCGAGGGGCTGGGCAGTATCCGGCAGCGTTTCGTCGCCGGGCGCTGACCCTGCGTCGGCTCCACGTCGACGACGGCCGGGCGATCGGGGGGTCATCCAGGGTGTACCCTGATTCTGTGCGCTTCGGGCTGCTTCTTCTTAGCTGCCGCGACGAGTCCTAGATCCCAGGCCTCCCTCGTCGCGGAGTTTGTCGTTGGCTGACCAACTTTCACGAGAAGACGAGAAGACCATGAACAACGCACAACAGCCCTCTACGATGCCGATTCACAAATATCGGCCGTTCCACGAGCAGATCAGCGTCGAGCTGCCCGACCGCACGTGGCCCGACGCCCGCATCACGAAGGCCCCGCGCTGGTGCGCGGTCGACCTGCGAGACGGCAACCAGGCGCTCATCGACCCGATGAGCCCCGAGCGCAAGCGCATCATGTTCGACCTGCTGGTGCGCATGGGGTACAAGGAGATCGAGGTCGGCTTCCCCAGTGCAAGCCAGACCGACTTCGACTTCGTGCGCAGCCTGATCGAGACCGGCGCGATCCCCGACGACGTCACGATCCAGGTGCTGACGCAGGCACGCGACCACCTCATCGAGCGCACCTACGAGGCGATCAAGGGCGCCAAGCAGGCCATCGTGCACCTGTACAACTCGACGAGCGTGCTGCAGCGCGCCGTGGTCTTCCGCACCGACAAGCTGGGCATCATCGACATCGCCCTGGCCGGAGCCCGCAAGTGCAAAGAGATGGATGCATCGGTTCCCGACACGACCGTGTACTACGAGTACTCGCCGGAGAGCTACACCGGCACCGAGCTTGAGTTCGCCGTCGACATCTGCAACCAGGTGCTCGAGGTCTTCGTCCCGACGCCGGAGCGCAAGGTCATCATCAACCTGCCGGCCACGGTCGAGATGGCGACGCCGAACGTGTACGCCGACTCGATCGAGTGGATGTCGCGCCACCTGAACCACCGCGAGAACGTCATCCTGTCCCTGCACCCGCACAACGACCGCGGTACCGCGATCGCGGCCGCCGAGTTGGGATACATGGCGGGCGCCGACCGCATCGAGGGGTGCCTGTTCGGCAACGGCGAGCGCACCGGCAACGTCGACGTGGTCGCGCTGGGCATCAACCTGTTCACGCAGGGCATCGACCCGCAGATCGACTTCAGCGACATCGACGAGATCAAGCGCACCGTCG
>JBQCJQ010000275.1:0-11114 GCA_051952615.1 Humibacter sp. | reverse complement strand
CGCTTCGCCCACTGCTTCCAGTCGAGGTCTTCGCGCTCCTTCGCCGAGTACGCCGCTCGGCTCTCCGCGTCGTGACCGTCGATCTCCAGGTGTCCGAGCTCGGCGTTCGGCACGAGCACGCCGTTGTAGATCAGAGCAGAACCGATGCCCGTGCCGAGCGTCGTGAGCAGCACCAGGCCGTTGACCCCTTTGGCCGCACCGAAGGTCGTCTCGGCGTACCCTGCGGCATCCGCGTCGTTGACGAAGTGGATGTCGCGCCCGAGCGCCTTCTCGAACTTCTTCTCCGCCTCGAGTCCGATCCACTTCTTCGAGACATTCGCCGCGGACAACGTGCGCCCGCCCTTCACGATCGCGGGGAAGCACACCCCGACCGGATCCTTCGGGTCGCCGCCCGTGAGCGTGTCGAGCACCTCTCGCGCCACCTCGACGACGTCATCCGGCTCGCCGCCCTTGGGAGTGGGGAGCTTGACCCGATCGCTGAGCAGCTCACCCGTCTCGAGGTCGACAACACCCCCCTTGATCCCCGTTCCGCCGATGTCGATCCCGATAGCCGTCGTGGAGGTCATGAGCAGAATCTACCTGGCCGAAGGGGACGATGTTGCGACGCCGGGCGATGTGGCGCCGCTACGGAAGCGTCAGCACCTCGGCGCCGCGCTCCGTCACCACGAGCGTGTGCTCGAACTGAGCGGTGATGGACTTGTCACGAGTGGTGACCGTCCAGTCATCCGGCCACATGTCCCACTCCGTCGTACCGAGGGTCAGCATCGGCTCGATGGTGAAGACCATGCCCGGCACCATCTCGTCGTCGTACGCCGGTGCCGAGTCGTAGTGGGGGATGATCAGGCCGGAGTGGAACGACCGGCCGACGCCGTGCCCCGTGAAGTCGCGCACCACGCCGTACCCGAACCGCTTGGCGTACGACTCGATGGCGCGGCCGATCACGTTCACCTGCCTGCCAGGGGCGACGGCCTTGATGCCGCGGTTCAGCGCCTCGCGGGTACGTTCCACCAGCAGCGTCACGTCTTCGGATGCCTCACCGACGATGAAGGTCTGGTTGCTGTCGCCGTGGTAGCCGTTCTTGAACGCGGTGATGTCGATGTTGACGATGTCGCCGGACTCGAGCACGGTGTCGTCGGGGATGCCGTGGCAGATCACCTCGTTCACCGAGGTGCAGCTCGACTTCGGGTATCCGCGATAGCCGAGGGTCGACGGATACGCGTCGTTCGCGACCATGAAGTCGTGTGCGATGACGTCCAGCTCCTCGGTCGTCACTCCGGGAACGACGTGCTCTCCGACGAGTGCGATCGCCTGAGCGGCGATGCGTCCAGACTCCCTGATCAACTCGATCTCGTCCGCCGTGTAGACGTCGCCGCGCTCGTCGCGCGCCGGTCCTGGCTTGCCGACATATTCCGGACGCGGAATGGATGTCGGCACCGCACGATGGGCAGAGACGCGGCCGGGGATCAGGTGGCCGGAGGAGTCCTTGGGCATAAGATCAACCTTATGGTCAGGGCGTACGAAAACGACATCGAGCACAAGTACTGGTACAAACTGAAGACCGGCGCAGTCGAGCAGGGCTTCAAGTCGCCCGCCCCCGACAGGGTCGGACCTTTCGACACCCACGAAGAAGCGGAACACGCGCTCGAGAAGCTGCGCGAGAACAGCGCGCGGTGGGCCGAGGAAGACGCCAACGACTGACGCGTCGGCTGTCTCCGTAGCCCGCTCGGCTCAGTAGCTGTGCTCGGGCCCCGGGTACTCGCCCTGGGCGACGTCGTCCTTGTAGCGCTTCGCCGCGTCTGACAGCACGCCCTTGAGGTCGGCATACTGCCGCACGAATCGGGGGACACGGCCTGTAGTGAACCCCGCCCAGTCCGTCCACACCAAGAGCTGTCCGTCGACGTGCGGGCCCGCACCGACACCGATGGTGGGGATGCCCAGCTCTTGAGTCACGCGTGCGGCGGCATCCGCCGGCACCATCTCCAGCACCACCGCGAACGCGCCGGCCTCCTCGACCGCGTGAGCATCGGCGAGCAGCTGCTCGATGCCCTCGTCGCCCCTGCCCTGGATGATGTGGCCACCGAGCTTGTGCTCGCTCTGCGGGGTGTAGCCGATGTGCGCCATGACCGGGATGCCCGCATCGACGATGCGGCGGATCTGCTTCGCGCTGCGTTGACCGCCCTCGAGCTTGACCGCGTGAGCTCCGGTCTCCTTCATGAAGCGGATGGCCGTGTGGAGTGCATCCTGCACGTCGGTCTCATACGAGCCGAACGGCATGTCGGCCACGACGAACGCTCGCGTCACGGCGTGTGCGACGGCTCGCGTCAGGGGAATGAGGTCGTCGACGCTGACCGGCAGCGTCGTCTCGTAGCCGAAGACGTTGTTGCCTGCCGAGTCGCCGACCAGCAGGAAGTCGATGCCCGCCGCATCGAAGATCTGGGCGCTCAGCATGTCGTAGCTCGTCAGCCCGGTGATCTTGATGCCGTTCGCCTTGGCGTTCTGGAAATGCCTCGTTCGCACGCGCCTCGGGCCTTCGGGCGTGCCGCCGTACGGGCGTTCTTCGGCGGGACTCGACGGTGCGGATGCTGCCTGATCAGCCATGGCCGTCAGTCTAGCCAGGCGGATGCCGCGCGGTTCGGGGCGAAGGGGGCGTTCTTCGCAGGTGAGGGCGTCGCCAGCCGGTAATCTGAGATCCACGACGGAAGGTGGCAGATGGACAAGCAGCGTGACTTCGTTCTGCGCACGATCGAGGAGCGCGGCGTCAAGTTCGTTCGACTGTGGTTCACGGATGTGGTCGGCACTCTGAAGTCCGTCGCCATCGCACCCGCGGAAGTCGAGGGCGCGTTCACCGAGGGCCTCGGATTCGACGGATCGGCGATCGAGGGGCTGACCCGCACGTTCGAGTCCGATCTGCTTGCGCATCCCGATCCGACGACCTTCCAGATTCTGCCCTGGCGCGGCGAGATCGACCCGACAGCGCGCATGTTCTGCGATATCACCACCCCAGACGGCGAGCCGGCGGTGGCCGACCCTCGCAACGTGCTCAAGCGCACGCTGGAGAAGGCGGCCGACCGCGGGTTCACCTTCTACACGCATCCCGAGATCGAGTTCTACCTGCTGAAGTCGTCGCAGTTCGGTGAGTCAGGACCGGTGCCCGTCGACTCCGCCGGGTACTTCGACAACGTGCCGGGCGGTACGGCGCACGACTTCCGTCGTCGCTCGGTGCGGATGCTCGAAGACCTCGGGATCTCCGTCGAATTCAGCCACCACGAGGCGGGTCCCGGCCAGAACGAGATCGACCTGCGCTACGCGGACGCCCTCACCACAGCGGACAACATCATGACCTTCCGCACCGTCGTGAAGGAGGTCGCGATCGAGCAGGGCGTGTACGCGACGTTCATGCCCAAGCCGATGACCGGGCATCCCGGAAGCGGCATGCACACGCACCTCTCGCTGTTCGAGGGCGACTCCAACGCGTTCTTCGAGGCGGGCGCCGAATACCAGCTGTCGAAGGTCGCGAGGCAGTTCATCGCGGGCCTGCTGCACCACGCGCCGGAGATCACCGCGGTGACCAACCAGTTCGTGAACTCCTACAAGCGCCTGTGGGGAGGCGACGAGGCTCCGAGCTACGTCTGCTGGGGCCACAACAACCGCTCGGCGCTGGTTCGGGTTCCGCTCTACAAGCCGAGCAAGGGCCAGAGCGCTCGCGTGGAGTACCGCGGCATCGACTCCGCAGCGAACCCCTACCTCGCGTACTCGCTCCTGCTCGCAGCGGGCCTCAAGGGCATCGAGGAGGACTACGAGCTTCCGCCAGAGGCCGAAGACGACGTCTGGGCGCTGAGCGACGCCGAGCGTCGCGCGCTCGGGTTCAAGCCGCTCCCGTGGAGTCTGGAGCAGGCCGTGCAGCGCATGGAGGAGTCGGAGCTCGTCGCAGAGACGCTGGGGGAGCAGGTCTTCAACTACGTGCTCGCCAACAAGCAGCGTGAGTTCCGCGAGTACCGGGCGCAGGTGACGCCGTACGAGCTGCGCACCAACCTCGAGATCCTCTGACCGCGCCGTCGCCGATCGATAGCGAGCGGATGCCCCCGATCACTCTGACCACGCTGGCGCGAGCCGGCTTCGTCGGCCTGAGCGAGGCGCGTGCGAGCCTCGACGAGCTCTTCGAGGCGGGCGGCCCGACCCAGGATGAGGCGCTCGGCCTGTTCACGGGCGTCGCCGATCCGGATGCCGCACTGGAGCGTCTTCTGGTGCTCGTGCGCAGGAGACCGGAGGAGTGCGCACCTACGCTCACCGACCGCGAGGCGCTCGCGCGGCTGCTGCTGGTGCTGGGGGCATCCAGCGGACTCGCGGACTTTCTCGTGAGGGTGCCGAACGCCCTGCACGTGTTCGACGCAGCGGCGACCTCGTTGCCCACCGAGGACGAACTGCGACGGGACCTGATCGCCTCGGTCGCCGCGCCCGGTGCCGAGACACAGGGCGAGGACGCCTGGACCGCGCTTCGCGTCGCCTACCGCACCCGTTTGACGCAGATCGCGGCGTACGACCTGCAGCAGGCGGATCCGGTCGGCGGGCTCGACGACGTTGCCCGCACGCTCGCAGCCTTGGCCGGTGCAGCGCTCGACGCCTCTCTCGCCGCGGCGAGGAATCTCGCGTCGGGTAAGGGCCCTGGCACGTTTCCCGCGGCCGACGTCGCCGCGACCAGGCTCGCCGTGATCGGCATGGGCAAGACGGGCGCGAAGGAGCTGAACTACCTCAGCGACGTCGACGTCATCTACGTCGTCGAGGGTGACGACGAGGCCGGCGTCTCCACCGGACGCGCCGTCGACATCGGCACGCGTCTCGCAACGCTGACCATGCGCGGCATCGACTCGATCGCCGTCGAGCCTCCGCTCTGGGAGGTCGACGCCAACCTGCGCCCTGAGGGCAAGGACGGCGCTCTCGTGCGCACTCTCGAGTCTCACGTCGCCTACTACGACCGATGGGCGAAGGGATGGGAGTTCCAGGCCCTGCTCAAGGCGCGTCCGATCGCGGGCGATCCCGACCTGGGCCGCCGCTACTCCGAGGCGGTCGCGCCGTATGTGTGGCGGAGCGCATCGGGGGAGAGCTTCGTGGAGTCCGTGCAGCGCATGCGCGAACGGGTGACCGACAACATCCCACCTGACGAGGTGGATCGTCAGCTCAAGCTCGGGCCAGGAGGCCTCCGCGACATCGAGTTCACGGTGCAGCTCCTGCAGCTGGTGCACGGCCACACGGATGAGACGGTACGGGTCGCCGGCACGCTTCCGGCGCTGGAGGCACTAGCGGTCGGCGGGTACATCGGACGAGCCGAGTCGGCCGAGTTCGCGCGCGACTACCGCACCCTGCGCCTGCTCGAGCACAGAATCCAGCTCTCCGAGCTCAGGCGAACCCACCTCATGCCGCGCGAGGAGCACAGGCTGCGCACCCTTGCGAGGGCGACGGGCCTCGCGAGCAGTGCGCAGGAGCTGACGGATGTCTGGACCGGCGTCAAACGCCGCGTGCGCGGCCTCCACGAGCGCTTGTTCTACCGGCCGCTGCTCTCTGCGGTCGCCGCTCTCCCCGACGAGGAGAGCACGCTGACGGGTGAGCAGGCGGAGGCGCGACTCGCTGCCATCGGGTTCGTCGACCCGCACGGCGCGCTGATGCACATCGCCGCGCTGACCGCCGGCGTGTCACGGCGCGCCGCCATCCAGCGCACCCTGCTGCCCGTGATGCTGCAGTGGTTCGCAGACGGAGCCGATCCCGACTACGGACTGCTCACGTTCCGGCGCCTCAGCGAAGACCTCGGCGGCACGCACTGGTTCCTGCGGATGCTCCGCGACTCGTCCGGCGCCGCCGAAAGGCTTACCCGCGTGCTCTCCGGATCCCGCTTCGCGGGCGAGCTGCTCGGGCTGATCCCGGAGAGCGTCGCATGGCTCGACGACGACGCCGATCTGCGCCCGCGCGAGCGCTCTGCGCTGGACGAGGAGGTCGACGCCATCCTCGACCGCCACGAGACCCCGGATGCCGCCGCGAGGGCGATCAGGGCCGTGAGGAGACGCGAGGTGCTGCGTCTGGCCTTTGCGGGCATCCTCGGCATCGGCACCGTCGAAGACCTCGCACGGGGGCTGACCGACATCACGGAGGCGACGATCGCGGGCATCCTCGCCGCCATCCGCCAGCGCCAGGACCCCTTCTTCGAGTTCGCGGTCATCGCGATGGGCCGTTTCGGCGGACGCGAGCTCGGCTTCGGCTCCGACGCCGATGTCATCTACGTCTTCCGCGCAGACGACGACAAGGCCGACGCGGCCCATCGTGCGGCTCTCGGCCTCATCTCGGAACTGAACCGCCTCACCGACGACCCGCGGCTTCCGCTCGAGCTCGACATGGACCTTCGGCCGGAGGGCAAGAACGGGCCGCCTGCTCGGTCGCTCGACTCCTATCGTGCGTACTACCAGCGCTGGTCTCTGACGTGGGAGGCACAGGCCCTTCTTCGGGCGAGAGGCTGCGCAGGTGATGCCGCACTGGTTGCAGATTTCGAGGAGCTCGCCGACACGGTGCGCTACCCGAGCTCGATCGGCGAGCGCGAGGTGCGCGAGGTCAAGCGCATCAAGGCCAGGGTCGAGAACGAACGCCTGCCGCAGGGCGCGGACCCGTCGCGGCACCTGAAGCTCGGCCGAGGCTCGCTGAGCGACGTGGAATGGCTCGTGCAGCTGCAGCAGCTCCAGCATGCGGCGAAGTCGCCCGCGCTGCGCACCACCTCCACGCTGGACGCCCTTGCCGCCTGCGTCGCGCTCGATCTGATCGACCAGTCGGACGCCGAACGGCTGCGCGACGCCTGGATTCTCGCGTCCCGCGCCCGCAGTGCCGTCACCCTCTGGACGAACAAGACGTCGGACGTGCTTCCCGCCGAGCGACGTGCCCTCGAGGGCGTCGCTCGCCTTCTCGGCATGCCGCACGGCTCGGCGAGCCGTCTCGAGGAGGAGTACCTCGCCGTGACACGCCGGGCGCGCGCGGTCTTCGAGCGCAACTTCTACGACGCCTGAGCTGCGCGCATCCCTTTCGCTCGTGCAACGACGAAGCGGACCGTCCCGGTGTGGGACGACCCGCTCGGTCGTTGACTCGGTGAGGAACTACACCCCGTAGTACAGCTCGAACTCGAAGGGGTGCGGACGCTGCGCGAGGGGCTTGATCTCCTTCTCGCGCTTGTAGTCGATCCACGTCTCGATGAGCTCGGGCGTGAACACGCCGCCCGCGGTGAGGAAGTCGTGGTCGGCTTCGAGAGCGTCGAGCACGGCATCCAGAGTGCCAGGAACCTGCGGGATCGACTTCGCCTCCTCGGGCGGAAGCTCGTACAGGTCCTTGTCGACCGGCTCGTGCGGCTCGATGCGATTGCGGATGCCGTCGATGCCGGCCATGAGCTGCGCCGCGAAGGCGAGGTAGGGGTTGCCGGAGGCGTCGGGAGCACGGAACTCGATGCGCTTGGCCTTCGGGTTGGTGCCCGTGATCGGGATGCGGATGGCAGCCGAGCGGTTGCCGGCCGAGTAGACCAGGTTGACCGGCGCCTCGAAGCCCGGAACGAGACGGTGGTACGAGTTCACCGTCGGGTTCGTGAAGGCGAGAACGCTCGCGGCGTGCTTGAGCAGACCGCCGATGTACCAGCGAGCAACGTCGGAGAGTCCGCCGTAGCCTGCCTCGTCGTAGAACAGCGGCTTGCCATCGTTCCACAACGACTGGTGCGTGTGCATGCCGGAGCCGTTGTCGCCGAACAGCGGCTTCGGCATGAACGTCGCCGTCTTGCCCCACTGCTCAGCCGTGTTCTTCACGATGTACTTGAACTTCAGGATGTCGTCGGCCGCGTGCACCATCGTGTCGAAGCGGTAGTTGATCTCCTGCTGGCCGCCCGTGCCGACCTCGTGGTGGGCGCGCTCGAGCTCGAGGCCCGCGTCGATCAGCTTGAGAGAGATGTCGTCGCGCAGGTCGGCGGTCTTGTCGACGGGGGAGACCGGGAAGTAGCCGCCCTTGTACGGGGTCTTGTTGCCCAGGTTGCCGCCGTCCTCGGCGCGGCCGCTGTTCCACGCGGCTTCCTCGGAGTCGACGATGTGGAAAGCGGTGTTCTGCTTGACCTCGTAACGCACGTCGTCGAAGACGTAGAACTCGGCCTCTGGGGCGAAGAACGCCGTGTCGGCGATGCCGGTCGACGCGAGGTACTTCTCCGCCTTCTTCGCGACCTGACGCGGGTCCTTGCCGTACACCTCGCCGTTGCGCGGGTTGAAGATGTCGAAGATCATCACCAGCGTGCGCTCGACCCGGAACGGGTCGATGTACGCGGTGGAGACGTCGGGGATGAGCTGCATGTCGGACTCGTGGATCGACGCGAAACCACGGATCGACGAGCCGTCGAACAGCTGTCCGACCGAGAAGAACTCCTCATCGACAGTGGACGCGGGGATGTTGAAGTGCTGCTGCACACCGGGAAGATCGGTGAAGCGGATGTCGAGGAACTTGACATCCGTGTCCTTGATGAACGCGAGCACCTCGGAAGAATCACGAAACATGTGGGCTCTCCAAGCTGATGACGATGGTCGGATCGGTTGCGCGGGCAGCCGGCATCCGGTGAGGTCAGGCTAGGGGTGCACGGTTTCCCGGCCGTATCGCAATTGTTTCCAGCATGTTACGCCGAGGGTGGACGCAGGGCCGATCGATAGACTCTGGCGGTGCCAACGCCCCCCACCGAACCGCGTCGCTTCGGCGACCTCGCGCCCAGCAAGTACCCGGGAGAACGACTCGGACTCCCCGAATCGGGGCCGCGATCGGTTGGGCGGCCCGGGCGTCGCATCCTCGGCCTCATCATCGACTGGGCGATCGCGTCCCTGCTGTCGTTCGCCTTCTTCCACTACGACGGCTTCGCGACGCTCGCGATCTTCGCGGTGCTGCAGTACATCTTCATCCCGACCATCGGCGGCAGCATCGGTCACCGCATCGTCGGCCTGCGGCTCGTCGCGCTCAACGGCCAATGGGTCGGGCTGTGGCGTCCGCTCGTGCGCACCGTACTGCTGTGCGTCGTGGTTCCCGCCCTCGTGTGGGACTCCGACCAGCGGGGCTTCCACGACAAGGTGGCGGGAACCATCCTGATCCGAAGCTGAGCGCGCGCCGGTCCCCGCCCGGCGGGTGGACTATCGCGCTCGCTGCGGGCGGACCTTGAGCGGGTCGACGCCCTTCGGGATCGGCATCTGCGTGCCGAGCGAGGTCAGGCGGTTGTCGACGGCCAGAACCTCGGGCTTGGTCAGAGCGACCTTGATCTTCGCCATGCGTCCGGCGAGCTTGTGCAGCGGAACGGCGTCTTTGTCGGGTCCGACGTTGAAGACGTTGATCGGAACATTGGGGACGATGCGCGCCACCTTGCGCCGCTCATCCTCGACCATCTTGCGGGTGCGGGACTCCGGTCCCTCACCGATCAGCACGATGCCGCCCCTGCCGACCGCGCGGTAGACCGCGTCGCGGGTGCGGCCGTTGACGGCGACGGGCATCTCGCTGCCTCGCCACGAACGCTTCAGCGAGCTGCGCAGCACGGCGCCGACGGCACCCGGCTGTCCCTCGATCTGCGAGTACGCAGCGCGCTCGGCTCTGCGACCGAGCACGATGATGGCGCCGAGAGCGCCGAGGAGAAAGCCGGCGACGACCCACAGCACGATGCTGAAGACGTTGCCGCCACCGAGGGTGAACGCCACCACGAGCCCGAGCACGACGCCGAGAAGCAGCGTCCCCAGCATGTACCACTGCGCGCGGGAGTCGTAGCGGCGGGTCATCTGGAAGACCTGCCACATCTGCTTGATGCGGCCGGGTTCCTTCGCCGCTGCGGTGTCCTTACGTGCCATGGTCACCAGAATACCGGCTCGGAGCGGCCCGGCACGCTGGGGGAGGGCGCGCCGGGCCGCAGCTGTCAGACCGCTTGGGCGAAGCCGAGCGAAGCGTCGGCAAGCGCGCTGAAGCGGGCAGGGATCTCGCGGCCCTTCGCCGCCATCGACTGCGCCCACAGGCGCCCGGCGCGATACGACGAACGCACGAGCGGTCCCGCGAGAACTCCGAGGAATCCGATCGCCTCGGCCTCTGACTTGAGCTCGACGAACTCCTCGGGGCGCACCCAGCGTGCGACCGGCAGGTGACGTGGACTGGGCCGCAGGTACTGCGTGATCGTCAGGATGTCGGTGCCCGCGTCGTGCAGATGCCGGAGCGCCTCGGTGATCTCCTCCCGCTCCTCGCCCATGCCGAGGATGAGGTTGGACTTGGTGATCATGCCGGCGTTTCGGGCCTGCGTGATGACATCCAGCGACCGGTCGTAGCTGAACGCCGGACGGATGCGCTTGAACAGTCTCGGCACGGTCTCGACGTTGTGAGCGAAGACCTCCGGCTCGGCGTCGAACACCCGCTCCAGGTGCTCTGCTCGACCCGAGAAGTCGGGCACCAGGATCTCGACGCCCGTGCCGGGCGCCTGCAGATGGATCTGCCTGATCGTCTCGGCGTAGAGCCACGAGCCCTCGTCCGGCAGGTCGTCGCGGGCCACTCCGGTGACCGTCGCGTAGCGCAGTCCCATGCGGGCGACGCTCTCACCGACTCGGCGGGGCTCATCGGCATCGAAAGCGGCCGGCTTGCCGGTGTCGATCTGGCAGAAGTCGCACCTTCGGGTGCACTGGCTGCCGCCGATGAGGAAGGTCGCCTCGCGATCCTCCCAGCACTCGTAGATGTTCGGGCATCCTGCTTCCTGGCACACCGTGTGCAGCTCTTCGGTCTTCACCAGCTGCTGCAGCTGCGTGTACTCCGGACCCATGCGTGCGCGGGTCTTGATCCACTCCGGCTTGCGCTCGATGGGCGTCTGGGCGTTGCGCGCCTCGAGGCGCAGCATCCTGCGCCCCTCCGGTGCGGCGGTCATGCCGCGACGCCGATCACCGAGTCGAAGTGCTGCTGCACCAGGGGAGCGGCATCCTGCGGCGTGACCAGGCGGCCCAGCTCGCGAGAGATGGTGGTGACGCCGGCATCCCTGATGCCGCACGCCACGATGCGCTCATATGGTGCGAGGTCGTTCGAGCAGTTGAGGGCGAAGCCGTGCATGGTGACGCCCG